>JBBREM010000065.1:0-14960 GCA_038202925.1 Fimbriimonadales bacterium
TTGATTCTGAAGGCGCTGAATGTTCGCAGCTACCGCTGCCCCGTTCGGAACGACTCGGCTCGCGTTCTCGAGGGCAGCAAGGGCTTCGTCTCCGTGTCCGGCCGAGTTCAGCTCCACGGCGATGCTGTAGTAGGTCTCCGCTGCCGCCTGCGCGTATTGCTGGTGCTTGCTTTCATCCCCGGCATTAGCGGCGGCCTGTTCCCACGCCTTTGCCGATTCGTCGAAGAGCATGACGCGGTCGTCAAGGCCGGAAGCGAGCCGTCCCCGCTTGCCGTAGAGCACCGCAAGATCGCTCATGAGCGCCGAATTGGGCGGATCAAGCTCGAGCGCCCGCTTGATGTGCTCCTCCGCGGTGACCCAGTTGCTTCCCGCCATCTCCTGCTGCCCGATTCGCTCGTACAGCGCGGCGAGGCGCTTGCTTTGCTCGGTCTTGTCGGCCGGGCTGCGCAGGCGCGAGATGAACGTCTCGGCCTCTTCGGCTTGCGCGAGCAGCGGCTTGCCCTCCGTTCCCAGCGGAGCCAGGCGATCGAGCAAGGACTGATCCTGTCGCCTTGCGTCGGCATCGGAAAGCACCTTGCCCAACGACGAAATACCCAGGATAACGACGGCGAATAGCGTCCCCATGACGAGCAGGGTCGTGAAGAGCTTGGCGAGGAAATGCCTGGTTTCCGGCTTGAGTAGAGGCTGACGAGGCGGCGGCGGATAGTAAACCGGCACTGGCGGAAACTGCGCCTGCGGAAAATTTGGGGTGTGCGGCGACATGCCGGGCGAGCCGTGTTGCTGGTACGGGTTGTAGGGGTACAGCACGGGAGGCGGCGCTGGCATCTGCTGCGGATATCCGGGCACGCCGAACGGATTGATCGGCGGTGCCGCCATGCCCATGGTCGGGTAAGGCTGGGAATCTACGGGGCTTGGGTGGCTTACAGCGTCCTGGAGGCCCTGAATCATCTCCTGGGCCGAGGAATACCGCAAGGCCGGGCTCTTGTCGAGCGCCTTAGCGACCACTTGCCAAAGGCCATAGCTCACCTGCGGGAGCTGCTCGGGCTCTTTGTTCATGATCGCGTAGGTAATCGCGACGACGCTGTCTCCGGGGAAGGGCTTTTGCCCGGAGAACATTTCGTATAGCACCACGCCAAGGCTGAAGATGTCGCTGCGCGCGTCGATGTCCCGGCCGACGACCTGCTCCGGAGACATGTAGCTAGGCGTTCCAAACACCTGCCCATCCATCGTGAGATTGGGCTGAAACGTCAGGCGCGCGATGCCGAAGTCGGTGATCTTCACTTCGCCGCTGGAAAGGAGCTGGATGTTGTCCGGCTTTATATCGCGATGGACGACACCGTTCGCATGGGCGTGGCCGAGGCCCTCGAGTACGGCCGTCGCGATCTCGATCGCCTTGTCAACCGGCAGGAAGCCCTTGGTATCGATCTCGTTCCGAAGGGTGTGCCCATCCAGAAACTCCATCGCCATGTAGTGCCGGTCGCCGTCGCTGGCGACCTGGTACACGGTCATGATGTTCGGATGGTGCAGCCGGCCCGCAGCTCTTGCTTCGCGCTCAAAGCGTTGGACGCGGTCGATCTTTTGCGCCTCCGAGCTGCCGCCTAGAAGGGCGAGCTCCTTGAGCGCCACGCGGCGATCCATCTGCGGGTCGTACGCCTCGTAGACGATGTCATTGGAACGCGCAATTTCCCGGATGATCTGATACTGTCCGAGGGTGGTTGGGGGGCTATTGCTCATAGTCGCGCGCCGACGTTAACTTCACTCGCTTATTGTTGGAGACGAGAATTACCCATTTTACGTGCGTTACCAAGCACCCTGACCGGGCATTCCCCGCCTTTACTACGGAACGAACCCACTGCCGGACTGCGCCGGCGGGTGGTTCATGCGTTTATTCTTGGCTCTTGCTCCGCTATATCTCGCCTTCTCCGGTCCCGCCGGCGTTACAGCGGTGCAGGGCGGATACAGCCCCTCCGGCAGCGTCAAAGACCCCCTGACGAAGATTGCGTGGCATATTCGCGCGACCGCAGGCGGGAAGATCGCGACGGTGCAGATGTCTCTGAATGGCGAGCCGGTCATGGCTCGCTACAACGACGATGACCAAATCGTCGAATACGTGCCGGCTAATCGCCTGAAAGACGGGTTTTACAAAGTCACATGCAAGGCAACGATCCCCGGCGTCGTGACGGCACGGCAAGACTGGAGCTTTGAAATCTCCGCGGGAAGCGCCCCCGCCGGCTCGTACGCCGCCTCCAACGCCTGCGACGCCCTGAACGCCATCCGCAAGGAACTGTGCCTTCCAGCGATGAAATGGGACGGCAGAATGGCTTCAGCCGCGCTTGCCCATAGCAAGTATCAAGTCTTGAACGCTGAACCGGGGCATACCGAGGAGCCGGGCAAGCCTGGCTTCACCGGGAAGGCGCCATGGGACCGCACTCTGGCATTCGGCTTCCCCCGCCTGTGCTACGAATGCGCGTGCTCCGACGAGGTCGATCCCGCGAGAGCCGTGCGCTTGCTGTTCGATGCGCCCTACCACCGGATTCCGTTCCTGCAGCCCGGAACGCCGGAAGTCGGCGTCGGCATGGAGCGCGAAGCGCTCACCATCGACTACGCGGTCTCCAAGGCAGAGGGCTCAGGGATTTCACCGGGTCCGGACCAGCAGAATGTACCCCTTTCATGGGATGGCAACGAAAGCCCTTCCCCGCTTCGTTTGCACACCTCACGCGGCCTTGTTGGGTATCCAATTGTGTTTGCTTACTTCTCCCCGCGCCTCGAGCGAATTTCCGTCGCATCCATACGACTAACCGACGACCAGGGAGCGGAAGTCCCGTGCTATCTCAACACGCCCGAAAACGACGGCCAGCTAACATTCGGGGCCATCCTCATCCCGAAATCTCCTCTGCTTGCGGGCCGGGAATACTCCGTCGAAGCCAAGGCCACCACGCTCAAGGGCGAGCCGGTCGGACGCAGTTGGAAGTTCACCACCGCGCACTAAGTGCGGGCAAGGCGCGCCTTGCCCCTGCCGCTGCTCAGACGTAGGGGCACGGCGTGCCGTGCCCGGTTTGGCCGGCAAGTGATACCATTGCCCGTGTGAGCGTCGTTGATCTGCCATCCGAGCGCATGGAGCTTGCATGCCTCGACCGCGCGAGTTGTCACCGAGATATCGATCCCGCCGATGCGGTCAAGCTCGTGCGCGAGTCGAAGGATGCCGTCTGGGTTCACGTCTACGCCGGTGACCGAATCGCCGCGACACGGCTGCTGGAGGATGACTTCGGCTTCCACGAGCTTGCCGTCGAAGATGCGCTCAGCCCTGATGAGCGCCCCGCCCTCACCGACTTCGACGACTATCTCTTTCTCGTCGCACCCGCCGTGCAGTTCACGGAAGGCGAAGAGGAATACGTCGAGATTGCCTTTTTCCTGAAGGAGAAATCGCTCGTGACGGTCGCCGAAAAGCGAAGCCACGTTACCAACGTGTGGTTGGACCGGTGGTCGAAGCATAAGATGCGCGAGGGCACGACGCCTGCCGATCTGCTCCACGTGCTCGTCGATGCCATCGTCGACGACTACGTCGTGGCGATCGATCGTATCGAGGACGTGGTTGACGAGGTCGGAGACAGCATCATCGCGGGCGAGAAGGGCAAGGTGGTCGAACTCCTTCAGACGAAGCGGCGGCTACTCGAAATGCGCCGTCGAATCACCCCACTGCGAGACGTGATCAACAGTCTGCTGCGCCGCGATCTCGACCTCATCCCCGAGGACACACGGCGGTATTTCCAAGATGTGTACGATCATGCCTCGCGCATCACGGAGTCCATCGACCTCCAGCGCGACACGCTGACTTCCCTGCTCGACGTGCACCTCTCAATCGTCTCAAACAGCCTCAACGAGGTGATGAAGATGATGACGGTGATCGCGACGGTGCTCATGACGGCGGCGCTGATTGCTGGGATTTACGGGATGAACTTTGAGCGCATGCCCGAGCTGCATTGGGCCTGGGGCTACCCATTTGCCTTGTTCCTGATGGTTGCATCCTCCGCGTTCGTGCTTCTTCTTTTCAAGTGGAAGAAGTGGCTCTAGCTTAAGTTGCTGTACACTTTCCTGGCATGAGCTTGCTCGCCGTTGTTGCCTTGATCGCCTTGCAGCCTGATCCAACCAAGGCTGTTCTGGATGAATTGAACGCGTTCCGCGCGTCCAACGGCTTGCCGTCGTTCGAGCTCAACGCTCAGCTCTCTCAGGGTGCGTCGGCGCACGCGAAGTATCTGGTACGCAACCGGGTTCACGGCCACTTTGAGGATCCTAGGATGCCGGGCTTTACCGGTAAAGCCTCGTGGGACCGCGCCAAGGCGGCGGGATATCCCAGTCTGTGCCTCGAGGCGGGGGCATCGGGCTTTCGCGATGTTCGGATGGCAACTCAGAATCTGCTCGAGGGCCCTTATCATCGGATCAACTTTCTGCAGGGCGGGTCGCCGGCGGTTGGAATCGGGCTCGAGCCGGGCGAAGTAGTCATCGACACGGGGCTAACTGCGGAGATGACGCTGGTGCGCTCGCCAGCGCCTGATGCGACGGGCGTTCCCGTCTCTTCAGGCAGTCCCGACGTTCCCCTTATTCTCCAGGTGTATGGCGCGCAGGGTCCAGCGGGATTCCCCATCATGTTCGGAGAGTTCTCGCCGCGGCTCCAGAACCTGCGCTCGGCCAACATCCGCATGACTGACGACAACGGCAAGGATGTGCCCGGATATCTCAATACAACCGCAAACGATCCGCTCCTGAGGATGCACGGCGTCTTCACGCCCAAGCAGCCATTCAAGCCATCGACGCGCTACACCGTCAGCGGCACGCTCACGACCGCGACCGGGAAGTCGATCCGCGAGAGCTGGTCGTTCACAACCGGCTAAGCTGAGGCATGGCGGACGAGCTTCAGAGCGCCCTCGCGGCGATACGCAAGGAGATCGATTCGATCGACGCCCAGCTCGTTGAGTTGCTGAATCGGCGCGCCGCTCTGGCGATCGAGGTGGGGCGGCAAAAGGGTCGCGGCGGCAAGCCATTTTTCACCCCCGAGCGTGAACGCGAAATCTTCCAGCGCCTTGACCAAACGAATCCTGGCCCCCTCCAAACCACACAGCTCACCGCCATCTTCCGCGAGATCATCAGCGCCGCGCGAGCCGCCGAGAAGCCCATCACCGCTGCCTACTGGGGCCCTGAGGGCACGTTCAGCCATCTCGCTACGATCAAGACGTTCGGCGAGAGCACGACTCAGATGTCGGTCAACTCGATCGCCGAGGTCTTCCGAGCCGTGGAGCACGGACAGGCCGACTACGGCGTGGTGCCTCTGGAGAATTCAATCGCGGGCGTGGTCCCCGAGACACTCGACATGTTTCCGCAAACCAACTTGCGCATCTGCGCCGAGACGTACATCCCGGTTCACCACTGCCTGCTCACGCGATGTGCTTCCCTTGCGGAGATCGAACGGGTGTACGCTGGCCCCCAGCCCGAGCACCAGTGCCGCGGATGGCTGCGGCTAAACTTGCCAAACGCGCAGATCGAAGCGGTTGCTCCGACCGCGCGGGCGGTGGAAGCAGCCCTGAAAGACAAAGCGGGAGCGGCGATCGGCAACAAGCTGGCGTCGGAGCTCTATGGCGTGCCGATCCTCGCCGAGAACCTCGAAGACGACCCGCACAACCAGACCCGATTCGTGGTGGTGGGAGCCAATGAGCCTGCGCGCACGGGCAAAGATAAGACGACGGTTATGTTCAACCTCCGCAACCGGCCGGGCGAACTTTACCGCGCGCTCGGGGCGTTCAACCAGTTCGGCGTCAACCTGATGATGATCGAATCCAGACCCGCGCAGCGCTCGTCGTTCGAGTCGAATTTCTTCTGCGACTGCGTCGGCCACCGGACCGACGAGAACATGCGCGGCGCGCTGGATGCCTTGCAGGAGATCACGCTCGAGATCGCTGTTTTGGGCAGTTATCCCCTGGCGCAGAGCCTGTAGCCAGCTACCAGGCGACGCGCGTCACCCAGCTCTCGAATCCTGCCAATTCGCCCAAGGAAGCCTCCGCAAACAAGTCGCGCAGTTGGTTGGTTACCGGCCGGTCGGTCGGGAAGGTTTGATGCTCAATGCGGGTGACTGAGGCAAGGCCGGCAGCGGTGCCGGTGAGGAATATCTCGTCAGCGGTCCAGACTTCGCTGCGGTCCACGACTCGCTCTTCGACGGAGATCCCGGCGTGCTTGGCCAAGGTGATGACGCTGTCGCGCGTGATGCCGTCAAGAATGTCCTGCTGCAGGTCGGGCGTGATCATCCGGCCATCGCGCACGAGGAACACATTCATTCCCGAGCCTTCCGCAAGCTTGCCCTGTGCGTTCAGTAGCAAAGCGTCGTCGAATCCACGAAGCTGTGCCTCGCTCTTGGCGGCGCTTGAGGTCCAGTACGCTCCGCCGATCTTGCCGCGTCCTGGAATCGATGCGTCGGGCACTCGCGGGTAGGAGCTGAAGGTCAGGGTTACGCCCTCAAGCGGCAGTGTGCCGCTGAACTCAAATCCGTAGATCGCCAGCTTCTTTTCGGATGTGTGGAGCGACGGGATGAGCGTCTGGGTGGCGGCGTAGATGAACGGCCTCAGGTAGGTGAGCTTGGTAGCGCGTGTGGCCTTGACCAGCAAGAGAACCGCATCGGCGATGACCGATCGATCCATTTCGCCGAACAGTAGACGCGCGCCTCTCGCCAGTCGCTTTGTATGCTCGTCGAGTCGGAAGACAAGCGCGCGGCCTTCACCGCCAAGCACCCGCATGCCGGAAAACACCGTCGTGCCATATTGCAGGCCGTGAGTTGCGAGCGGGACGGTGGCCTCGTGATACGGCACGAGCTTGCCGTCGAAGTAGGCCAGGGGTAGGAAGTTCGGATCCACGCCCTGTTAGTACCTGACCGGCTACTTCCTGCGTCGCCGCGCGGCGAAAATGCCGCCGAAAGCTAACACTGCCAGGGTCGCGGGCTCCGGGACCGGCAAGGCGCGGATGTTGTCGTATCCAGCCTGGGCGTCGATCGGAGAGCCCCCAGCGGAACCGTTGATGTCGTGCCGGAACATGAGCCGATCGACGTTAGATAAGGTGGTCGCGAGGCTAACCGTGTCCTGAACTTGCTTCATATGCGCGGCATCGAGTTGGAACACAGCCGTTGTCCAGTTTTGATTGGGTGCAAGAATGAATGGGGTGAGGGCGGTCCACCGGCTGTTGCCGCTGAACACGACGACGCGCATGTCGAGCGTCACGTTGGAGAAATTCTTGAAATCGATGGAAAGCGCCGTCACGCCTGCCGCGTTGTAGTTTCCAATCCAATCCACATCGTTGTCGGACGAAACGCGCGAACCCTGCTGATTAGTGGTCGCCGCCGTGATGTGCATGTACCCGTCGGTAGCGCCACCAGGTCCACCCAAACGCCGTTCGGGCGGCGTGCCCGGAACTGTTGCACCGCCCCAGGTGCCAAGGTCAGTGTCGAACGTGTCGGCCTGTCCGAAGTGAATTTGCGCGTTCGCAGCACTGACGCAACCAAACAAACAAAATAAAGCAAGCGAGCGAACTTTCATAGACTCCTTCTTAGGTTACAGGGCAATCCCGGAAGTTCGGCTCCGCCGCCGCGATATCTGTGATATTTGCCTGCAAAAAAGGCAAAGCTCCGACCGAGCTTCGCCTATTGAGTACGCCGCCGTTTTCGCTAGCGTCGCTCGATCGCAACGTAGGACATATCCTTGTCGCCTTCGTAAATCGCCGTCGGACGAATGAGGCGATTGTTGCGTAGCTGCTCGATGGCGTGGGCGCTCCAGCCCGAGACCCTCGCCACGACGAAGATCGGCGTGTACAGATCGATCGGAATGCCGAGGATGTAGTAGGCATAAGCGGCTGGGAAGTCCACGTTGGGGTGGATGTTCTTCCGGTCCAGCATCGTCTTTTCGAGGATGTCCGCGATTTGGCCGTATTCGGTATGGCCCGATTCGACGCCGAGCTCCTTCGCCACCTTGGTCATGTACTGGGCGCGGGGGTCGGCCTTCTTGTATTCGCGGTGGCCGAAGCCCATGATTTTGGCCTTGGTCGCCAGCGCCTCGTCGATCCAAGCCTGAGCCTTGTCAGGTGTGCCGATCTTGAGGATCATCTTCATGGCCTCCTCGTTGGCGCCGCCATGGAGCGGGCCGCGAAGGGTCCCGATGCCGCTGACGATACCGCTGTACAGATCGCTCAGCGTCGCAACGGTGACCCTGCAGGCGAAGGTGGAGGCGTTAAATCCGTGCTCTGCGTAGAGCGTGAGCGAAGCATCCATGACCTGGATCGTCTTCGGATTCGGTTGCTCGCCGTTCATGATGTAGAGGAAATTCTCCGCCGTGCCGTGCTCGGCGTTGGGCTTGATGACGTCTTTCCCCTGCCGAATGCGGTGGCCATTGGCGACCATGGTGCCGGCCTTGGCGATGATCCGCGTGGCCTTGCGAATGTTGGCGGCGTCATCGGTAGCAGGCGCTGTGTAGTCGGGATCATACGGGGCGAGGGCCGAATACGCCGTCCGAATCATGTCCATCGGATGCGAGTTCTTCGGCATCGCCTTCAGCGCCGTGTAAACACCTTCAGGCACGTCGCGCTCTTCTCCAAGCTGCTGGCGGAAGTCGTTCACTTCGCTCTGGCTGGGCAACTTGCCGTAGATAAGCAGATACGCCGTCTGCTCGAAAGAACCCTGCTCGGCCAGGTCATGGACGTTGAAGCCTCGATACTCGAGTGACGAACGGTCCGAATTAATATCGCTGATCGTGCTGATGCCGGCGATCACGCCCTCGAGTCCGGGGCTGTAGTTTGGGTACTGGGTTGCTGTTGCGCTCATGGTCGTCGTTGATCCGAAAACTGCGGGAATTAGCGCTAGTTTACCCAGGCTAGATATGCATAACCCATTTGACCGTTTGCCGACGATTCCTGCCGCTGTTCTAGGGTGAACACGGCGGCAGTAAACTGCCCGTTCGCGTGCTCCTAACCGTCTCCAATGTCGCCAAGGCCTTTGGCGTGGATCAAATTCTCACCGGCGTTACCTTCAAAGTAGGTGCTGGGGAGAAGGTCGCGCTGGTGGGTCGCAACGGCACCGGCAAGACGACCCTGCTCCGCATCATCACGCAGCAATACGGGCCGGACAAGGGCTCCGTGAACCTGGCGCGAGGAGCGAAAGTCGGCTATCTCCGTCAGGAGGCGCCGGTGACGCTCGGGCGAACCGTGCTGGAAGAAGCCCAAACGGCAATGGAAGCCCAACTCGCGATGCGGCGGCGGCTGGATGAGCTTGAAACTAGCCTAGCTGGGAGCGCCAGCTTCCAGCCGGCAGAGCCCGCTACAGAATCGATGGCAGCCGATCTTGAAGAGTACGCCCTCTTGCACGAGCACTTCCTTGAGGCCGAGGGCTATAGCGCAGAGCGGGACATCCGCGTCGTCCTTCTGCGCATGGGCTTCAGCGAGGGGGACTTCGACAAGGCCACCGACAAGCTGAGCGGCGGCGAGAAGACCCGATTGGCTATCGCGCGCCTGCTCCTCGAGGAGCCTGATTTGCTCATTCTCGACGAGCCGACAAACCATCTCGATCTGCAGGCGACCGAGTGGCTGGAAGGCTGGCTGCGGCAGTATCACGGCGCGGTCCTGCTTGTCAGCCACGATCGCGCCTTCCTCGAGAACACAGCGGAACGCGTGTTGGAGATGCGCGACGGGATCGTTAAGTCGTACCCAGGGCCGTTCGCCAAGTTCCTCAAGCTGAAAGAGGAGGAGGATGCCCGGCAGGCGGAAGTCGCCAAGCAGCAGGACCGCGAGATCGCGAAGATGGACGAGTACGTCCGGCGCTTCATGAACTCTCAGCGTACGGCTCAGGCACGCGGCCGGCAGAAGCTGATGAATCGCCTCATCGAAACCAAGGTAGACGCGCCGAAGAAAGACAGGGGCATGGCGGCGGGATTTGGCAAGATTGCGCGGTCGGGGGATGTGGTCATGGAGGCTGAGAAGCTGTCGGTCGGCTTCGCCTTCCAGGCGAAGAGTGATTCCGGCATCCTGCCGGAAGGGCGGCAAGATGCCGCCGACACTCTCCGGCAGGATGCCGGAGCCACCGTTCTCTTCAAGGATCTCAATTGGACCGTCCGATTCGGCGATCGATGGGGCGTCATCGGCGAGAACGGCTCGGGTAAATCGACGCTGATCAAGGTCGTTCTCGGTCTCCTCGACCCCCTAAGTGGCAAATCACGAGTGGGTTCCAATGTCACGATTGGCTACTTCAGCCAGGACACCCAGGAGCTCGATCCCGACCAGTCTCCCCTCGATTATCTCGTGTACGACTGCGACATGCTTCCCGCCGAAGCCCGCAATCTGCTAGGTCGGTTTCTATTCTCCGGGGACGACGTCTATCGGCAAATCAAGACCTTGAGCGGAGGTGAGAAGAACAAGCTGTCGCTAGCGCGACTGACGAATTTGAATCCGAACCTTCTCATCCTCGATGAGCCGACGAACCACCTGGATATGGATTCGCGCGAGGCGCTGGCGAAGGTTATGCAAGACTACAAAGGCACCCTAGTGCTGATTAGCCACGATCGCTGGCTGCTCACGCAGGTGACCAATCACACTCTCGACGTGCGACGCGCAGGGCCGGTCGTGTTCAACGGTTCCTACTTAGATTTCCGGCAATGGCAGGCAAGATGCTCCCAGTCGCCGACGCCCTCACAAGCACGCGTCGAGGCAGACAAGCCCGGCAAGTCAGAACCCACGTTCACTCCACGCGAACTTAGCAAGGAAATCGACCGGCTTGAAAATGTCGTGCAGGGGATCGAAAGGCAAGTCTCCGCCGATGAGCTGGCCCTTAAGGAGCTGGAAGGCGAACTCGCCAACTTGCCGACGACCGCGGACGTTTTTGCGCTAACTCAGGAACACCAGCGGCTGCAGGAGTCGCTTGAGGGAGCGCTGTCTGGCTGGGAGGAGCAATCAACGAAGCTCGAACAGCTTCGAGCCAAACAGGGATAAAAATATAGGTCCGATAGAACCTATACACAGAGAAGCTAAGCGTAGACGCTGATTCGGCGCTTCTTCCCCGGCCCTTCGAACTTCACCTGGCCATCGATAAGCGCATAGATCGTGAAGTCGTTGCCGATCCCGACGCCGACGCCTGGATGAAATTTGGTGCCGCACTGCCGAACGATGATGCTGCCGGGCTTGGCGACTTGGCCGCCGTACAACTTTACGCCACGCATCTTCGGGTTCGAGTCTCTACCGTTGCGGGATGAGCCTTGTCCCTTTTTATGTGCCATTAGCTGCCTGCCTCAATACCCGTGATCTTCACAAAAGTCTGCTGCTGGCGGTGTCCCCAGCGCTTGCGCTCGTTCTTCTTGGCCTTGTAGTTGAACGCGTTGATCTTCTTCGACTTCGCCTGTCGAATGATCTCGCCGGTCACTTTGGCACCTTTCAGAAAAGGGCTGCCAACCTTGAATTTGGCCCCGTCCGCGATCAGCAGGACCTCGCCGAGTTCCACAGCCGTGCCTGGCTCGCCTTCGAGCTTTTCGACGATGATCACATCGTTCTGCGCAGCCTTGAACTGCTTACCACCGGTCTTGACAATCGCGTACATGGGAAATCCTGCGGCCCTAGTAGGGCGCGAATGAAAATGATGGCATACCCGCGGGGTCCGCGTCAATCCTGCGTCATGCCGCGTGGCGCAGTTCCAGCATCATGCCGACGATCTCGGGGTCGAATTTGCGTGGGTCGTCCACGATTTCCCTTCCCTCATCGTCCGCGAGCGCGAGCAACACCGCCAAGACCCGGCCAAGCAGTGGCAGCTTCTGACCATCGAGCGTGCTGCGGCCCTTGCCGTCGAACCGCTCGTGGAGGCAGTGCAGGCTGGGCAGCAACAACCGAAATTCCTCGGCCCCTTCCATCGACTGAATCGTGGCATCGTCGCCCGTTTCAACAACCCGCAGATAGGTAGGCGCAACCAGGATCAGCGCGCGAAGGATCTCAATCTGCGAGGGGGACAGGCACAAGCTTGAGGCAAGCCGTGTGACTTCGTCTTCATATTTATCCAAGAACGCATGGGCCGCATCGCGGTCATCCGGCGCGATCCAGTCATGCACCGTGTCCAATTGCGGCTGCGGCGCGGGTCCCTGGCCGAGAAACTCGCCATGGAACGACGTCACCCGGTTCCTCCCGCCGCGCTTGGCGTCGAATAGGGCCATATCCGCCGCCTTGATCAGATTCGCTGGTTCCGAAGCCGTGTGCGGGTAAACCGCGCAGCCCAAGCTCAGCGTCACGTGTCGTTGTCGGCCTGCACGGGTCGCAAGGGGCAATGCCTCGACCTTCCTGCGAATGCGTTCGGAGGTGGCCAACGTATTAGCTAGCGAACAGCCCGGCATGATGAGGGTGAACTCCTCGCCGCCATATCGACCCGCAAGATCGTATGGACGCAGGCAGCTCTTCACCGCTTCCGCCACGAGCTTCAGCACTTCATCGCCCGCGTCATGCCCTTCCTCTTCGTTGAACGAGCGGAAGTGGTCGACGTCCATCATCACCACGCCGATCTCCTGCTTCCCGCGGCGAGCCTCGAGCACACGCTGATGGAGAAACTCCTGGATGGAGCGGTGGTTGGCGATGCCGGTGAGCGCGTCGTGAGTGGCCCACCGCTCGAAGTTCTCAAAGAGCAGGGCGGAGTTCATCGCAAGAGCAAGGTGCTCGGCGATGGTTTCGAACAGTTCGGCATTGTCCTCGAAATGCGAATCGCCCTCGCGGCCTACAAACTCGATGACGCCCAAGAGCTTGTCGGAGATGACGAGCGGGTGCACGGCTAGGCCGCTCGGCCTGAGATAGCAGCACTTCGCCTCCAGGTTCGCGGTCAGCACATGATCCTGCACGTTCGCCTGGTGGAATGGGTTTCTGGAGGCGGCGACGAGCTCTGCGGCGCAGGTTGCGCCCGTCTCGTGCGACAAATTGGTGAGCACCGCTTGGCCCTGCCGGTTGATTCCGATGCAGGCGGCGAGCCTGAGGTCCTCTTCTTCGGAGTGGTTCGCCCAAATGAGGACCGCCGCAAGCTCCGCCGCGGAGGCGATTTCGTGAGCCGCCGCATTGCACATCGGCCCAACCTGCTGGTTCATCGTCAAGGCGTGCCCGAGCCGCTTCAACGCATTGGCCATGCGCTCGCTGCGCCCCGCCTCGCGCCGGGCGTGCTTCTCCTCTTTGGCGTTGACCACGAGCACGAAGATGTCTTGAGCATCCCCTGCCGCAAGGGCGGCGGTGAAGTAGCGATACCCGTCGAGGTAAAGCGAACCCTGGCCGGTTTGATAGCTGCTCTCGATAAATGAGCCGATCTTGGTATCGAGCACGCTCTTGCTGGTTTGGAAGTGCCGGATGCGCTTGGCAATGCCCCAGGTTCGTCGAACGTAACCGAGCGGGTCCAATATCGCCACCCCAACGCCTTCGGGATCAAGGTTGGCGAGCACGCCGGGGCTGGGCAAATCGAGCACGACCGTGCGCCCGTCTGCAAGCGGAACGGCCACCGGAAAACCGGCCTCGCAACCGGCGTTGCGGTCCTGCACGGTGTGGATTCCAAGCTCCTTCAGCGAAGCCAGGAGTTTATCAAGAGGATTGGCGCGACTCACCCATCCCAAATTGTCGGCTCAAGAAACCTTCGCCAATACCGCACGAATGCGCAAATTGATGCCGTAGGAACGGTCGTCAGGTAATAAGGTTCCGATCCTATGCGCCCAATCCTTCTTGCAGCCATCCTTTTTTGTCTCACCATCGCCGGCTGTGGCGGAGGCGGGGGAGGCGGTTCCTCGCCCGCCGTTCCGTTAACGTATAGGACGGATTGGAGCGCCAGCACCAAGGCCCCGGATGGCCTTTCGCAGCTTGTCCAGTTGCTCGATTCGGGCAATCTCGTAGTCGCCCAGACGGTCATCAACAAGCCAACGTCTTCAGCTACCTTCCCGAACCTTCCCGCTGGAACGTATCACATCCACGTCGAGCTGTACCTGGGCGCGAACGCCACCGGCGGCGTCGTGGGAGTCACCGACGCGGTGATTACGGTGTCCGGCGGCACCGTTTACTCGACCGCCGTGAATAAGCCGCCCGTAACCGTCGATGTCACGCCCGTAAGTGCGACCGTTCTGGACGAGCACACCCGGCAGTTCTATGCCACCGCCAAGGATAGCAATGGCGTCCCCACCTTCGTCGGCCCCACCGATTTCATCTGGAGCGTGCAGGGCGGCATCGGCTCGATTACCCAAACGGGTACGTTCGCGGCCCACCAGCCCAACACCGGCAGCGTTACCGCATCGTATCAGGGCGGCCAGCCCTCCGCCTTGGCGAATGTCACCGTCGATCCGGTTCAAATCACGCAGGGCAAGTGGACGGTGATCGTCTTCATGAACGCCGCGAACAACCTCGATCCGTTCAGCACGCTAAACGTGAACCAGATGGAGAAGGTGGCTCAGAATGCCGACGTCCGGTTTGTGGTTCAGTGGAAGCAGGCGACGTCCACCGCCAGCGGCTCGACCTTCAACACGACCCGTCGCTACTTAGTCAAGCCCGACACGTCCGATGCGATCGTCAGCGAGATCGTTCAAGACCTGGGTCCCGGCTTCGACATGGGCAAAGCCTCGGCGATGGCGGACTTCGTCGATTGGGCGAAAACCAACTATCCGGCGAACCGCTACTGCGTCGTCATTTGGAACCACGGCAACGGCTGGAAGTCCGGAACGGTGCCTCTGAACCGCGGCGTCAGCTACGACGACGAGTACGGTACCCACATCGATACCTGGGATCTGCAGGCCGCAATGGGTGCCGGCCCGAGCGACATCCTAGCCTGGGACGCCTCTCTGATGCAGCAGATCGAGGTCGCCGCCGAAGTTCGCGACAAAGTGGCACTGATCGTCGGCAGCGAGGAGAGCCCACCCGGCGCAGGCTATCCCTACGACCTGATCTTTGCGAAGTTC
>JBBREM010000066.1:0-14433 GCA_038202925.1 Fimbriimonadales bacterium
CAACCCATCGCCCTACATGTTTCTGCTGCGATTCGGTGATTTCGATCTCGTCGGAGCCTCGCCCGAACTGCTCGTGAGCCTGCACGGACGCAAGGCGAGGGTAAGGCCCATCGCGGGCACCCGGTGGCGAGGCGCGACCCCCGAGGAGGACGTCCGGCTCGGAGAAGAGCTGCTCGCCGACGAGAAGGAGCGCGCCGAGCACATCATGCTCGTCGATCTCGGCCGAAACGATCTCGGACGGGTTTGCGAATATGGCTCGGTGAAGGTGAACGAGCTCATGGTCATCGAGCGATACAGCCACGTCATGCACATCGTGAGCGATGTGACCGGCGAACTGGCCGCAGGCAAGACCGTCTACGATCTGCTGCGCGCGTCCTTTCCCGCGGGCACCGTCTCCGGCGCGCCCAAGGTGCGGGCGATGCAGATCATCGACGAACTCGAAACAACTCGACGCGGCAGCTATGCCGGGGCCGTCGGCTTTCTCAGCCATACCGGCGATCTCGACATGTGCATCGCCATCCGGACCATCCTAATCAAAGACGGCGTCGCACACGTGCAGGCGGGCGCGGGCATCGTCTTCGACTCCGACCCGGCGAGGGAGTATGAGGAGTCGTGCAACAAGGCAAAGGCCGCGCTCAAAGCGATCGAAATCGCCCAGCGCGGATTGTCATAACCGTGGCGGGGACATTCCTGTCCCGCGCATGGTCGTGCCAGTGGCGGGGACATTCCTGTTCCCGCTCGGGCAAAGCCCGAGGCCGAGAGCTGACGGGAACAAAGAATCCCCGCCACACCGAGTTGGCTATTTCTCCGGTGCGCCCGCGTCAATCCAGCCCTTTACCGTCGCCAGTTCATCCGCGGTGAACGGCGCGCCGTTGCGCGGCATGCGCGGCTGGGCTTGGCCGGTGAGGAGCTGGTACAGGTGGCTGCCCGCCCCGTTGCCCGGTGTGATGCCGGCTTGCATCGTCGTCTGGTACGAGCTGACCGAGTATCCGCCCGACATGCGGCCTCCGCCATGGCAGCCCAGGCATCGGTTCCTGAAAAGAGGCTCGATGTTCGCGACGTAGGTGAATTCGCCCGGCTTCGGCCCTTCCCACTTCGTCGCTCCAGCCGGAGCGACAAACGCGAACTTGCCGGTGGCTACAGAATCGGCGCCAAGGGCGATCTTCGATGCCATCACCAGCGTCGTGCCCGAACCAGTCGTGACACTAAACCCACGCGCAACGCCGAGCTTGTCATCGCTGTACAGCGTCACCTTTCGGTCGCCAAGGTCGAACGAGACTTCGGTAACCGGATTGCTCTTGACGATGCGAGCGGTGCCGCCGCCGATATTGGCGGCACTCTTGAAGGTATCCGGGTTGAAAAACGCAGCCCACGCAAGTAACTCTGCCGTCGAAGTCTTCTTCAACAGATCGGGCTTCGCGGCGAGGCTCTCAGTAAACGTGTTGTCCTTCTTGTCAAGCTCCCAAATCGTCGTGCCGTCGGATTCGATCAGCGAGTCCGGCCCGTCGATCAGGATCATGTTCGGCTTCGCGTAAGTGAGCTTGTACTCCACCCCCGGAGCAGGCAGCTTCTGCACGGTGAACGTCATCTCAAGCGACTTCGCTTCCTGCAGTCCGGCGACATGCTTGTCGAGCACCGAACGCGGACTCCCGATAAGGAACAGGCCAACAGCAAGCGCGGTTGCGCCAAAAAATGGGATGAGCTTCATGATTCCAACCAATAAGATGCGCGAAATAGCCCTGGCGTCGCCGCCAGGGCTTACTTTATTCTGAACTTCTGACTATTTGGTGAATACGACCTTGCCGCCGAAGCCGCCGCTTGGGATCGTGACGGTCATGGTCCTGCCATCCGCGCTCATGACCAGGTTCTCCGACTTCTGCTTCTGAGTCGCCATCTTCTTCTTGGGGGTGATGGTGACGATGTTGCCGCTTTGGCTCCACGTACCGGAGTCGCTTTGATCCTGCTTCCGGATCATGCCGCCCTTCGCGCTGGCGGTGTAGGTCTTGTCCGCCTTGAAGTTCATCGTGATCTGCACCTGCTTGACCATATTGAGCGCCATCGCCATATTTCTTTGCTGCTCAGGCGTCTTCGCCGGCGGCAGCTTGGATGAATCGATCAGCACCTTGCCATGCCATGTGCCGACCACGCCGGCCGCGAACACGGAGACAGAAAGGGCCGCGAAAACGGCGGTCAGAAAAAATCTTTGAACGAGCTTCACGATAGTTTTATACCTGTGGGACTAGAAAAGAGGTTGCAGCTTTCCGCTTGAGAAGCTGCACACGCTGATTGCGACGACTCGGACTGTAGGGGCATGGCGTGCCATGCCCTCGGGCAACGCACGCGTTGCCCCTACATCCCGCCGAATGAGTTACGAGATTGCGAAGACCGAATCGGGGATACCGGAGTTCACCTTGAGGCCGGTGTAGTAGGTCTCGCCGGCGATCTTGCCGTCGTTGTTCTTCACGCTACAGCGGGTGGGCACCCAGCAGCCGCCGGTGTCCAACGGGCTGGAGTAGAGAAACGTCGCCTTGAGGTTGCCATCCTGCCCGTACCACTCGCGCTTGGTGACGTACTTCTTTTCGGTATCGATCCAAACCCGGAAGCGGGTTGGATCCTTGAACTTCGTCTCGTAGGTGAGATCGAAGACGACATCGCCCGTGGCGCGGTCGCTGCGCACGAACTTGCCATTCAGGAAATCGTTAAACAGTCCCGGAGTGATGATGCCGAAGTCCAGCGCCGTCTGCCGCTGCCCAGGCTTCATATAGAGATTCTGCTTCACGTTCACCCGTTGTCGAGGGGCACGGATCAGGCGGTTCGGACCGTTGAGGATGAAAAGAAGATCGGTGTCCTCCACCTTCGTCTGGCCCCGCAGCTTGAATGGCTCCTTCAGCTTAAAATCAGTGTATTCGAAGCGGTACGATTCGCCAAAGTCGCTGTTGATCTTGCGCAATTCCGGCTGGCTGCCGAACTTTATGCGAGCGGTAAAGCTGGCGTCGTGAAAGTTCGTGGCGCTGTATTGCTCAACCGAGGGACCTTGCCCGAGCCCGAGTGCGAGCGTAAGTGCGATCAGAGTGTTCATGGGTTAAGAGTTTATCCTTGCATAAGCGCGAAAGTGCGCCAGGCCCAGGTCTCGCGTTAGGTTAGACTTCTCTTACAAGTGACGTCCGACCCTATCGCTCGTTACCTAACCCAACGCACGGCGAAGCTGGATCGTCGCACCCGGTTGCGCATGATGAGCTCCGGCGAGGTCATCGACGCCGCCATTCGCGTTTACCAGCAGCTTGGCTGGACCTTCCTGCGGCTCACGCTGGTTCCAAGTCTGTTTTGCCTCGCCTCGATTGTCTTCTTCTTCGATTACGTCCTGCCGTCGTATTTCGTGACGAGCAATGCCAGTTCTCAATCCGTGCAGATGGGCGAGATGGCATTTACCACCGCGCTGGCCCTATTTATCGCCGCGCCCTTGTTCGTCATCGGCCTTGCCTTCGCGTCGGCGATCGTGACGAGGCTGGTGTCCGACTTCATGCTGGGCAATCCTCCCAATGTGGATGAGGCGCTCGCAGGCGCGAGACGCATCACCTGGCGCATGGTGTGGCTGCTGCTCCGCGTGATCCTGCTCTCGAGCGTCGGCACGCTCGTCGCCCTCGGCCTGCTCATGATTTCAGGCGCGCTCGGATCGTCGACCAGCGAATCCGACGCCACCGCCGGCATCGTGCTCGTCCTCGCCATCCTCGGCTTTGTCGTCGGCGGCGTGACCTTCCTTTGGGTGTGGCAGCGCAGCGCCCTCGCTCCGGCGGCGATGGTGTTGGAAGATCGCGGCGTGAAGGAAGCCTCCCAGCGAAGCACAAGCCTATTAAAGAGCCATCCATATCACGGCACCGGCGCTGGGACGGTCTGGCTGGTCTACCTGCTGCTGTTCGTGCTTTACCTACTCATGGTAAATGGAGTTGGCGGCTCGTTGGCGGAGCTCGGCTTCCCCGACAACGTTCGCGGCTGGATGGCCGGCATCCCCTTCGCGGGCCTATTTACCGAGGCGCTGAGGCTCGTTCCACTGCTTATCGCCGTATGGACGCTCGTCCCGATTTGGGCGGCGACGATGACCATCATCTATTACGACCGGAGAATTCGATTGGAGGGTTACGACATTGAAGCTTTGGCGCAAGATGTCTGGCGCGCGGACCGCGCGCGCCGGTTTGACGTGTAGCCTTCTCTTCGTCGCGGCTCTCTGCTTTGCGGGGCCGTACGCGGACTTGCGCGAGCGGCTGAGCGCGGCGGCGTCCCCTGCAGCCAAATACCAGATCCTCTCCGACTTCGATCCCAAGACCGCCGAGCTGCAGTCCTTGATGGCCGATGCGTCCTCGACCCACGCGGAAACGATCAAGCGCGCCGAGGATTTCGTCTCCTTGGCCGCGGTTGCCGAAACGAATCAGTCGGCCGATTCGGCCACTGGAACCGCGAAGAAGATCAAGGCGAGCCCGCTCTACGCCGACGCGGGCGAAAAGCAAAGCGCGAACTGGCTGGGAGGCGCGATCAAGCGCCTCCAAAACCTGTTTCAGCGCAACCAGGACGACCGACCCAGCAAAGGCAACTCGATGCCCTCCACGGCCGGGCTTCCACAAATCCTCACATTTCTGGTCTGGATGGTTCTCGGCGCTGGCGTGCTAGCAGTGATCTTCTTCCTGGCCCGCCATGTCAGCTTCAGCAAGCTCAAGAAGCGATCCGCCAAGGCGATGCTGGAAGACGACGAGCCGGAGCGAACGCTCGACGAATGGCTGCAGCTTGCCGATTCGTACGAGCGGGAGGGCCGCCTGCGAGAAGCGGTACGCGCCCTATATTTGGCCTGCCTGCTCCGCTTCGACGAGCACAATATCGCCCGCTTTGTCCGGGGCCAAACGAACTGGGAGCATCTTCAGCGCATTGAGGGAAGCGCGAAGCTGCCCGCCGGGTTTGATTTCCGCTCGCCGACTCAGGCGTTCGATCAGATTTGGTACGGCCACAAGTTGCGCGGGCCGGAAGATGTGCGCGAGTTCCGCGCTTGGTACCTCGCGGTCACCAGTGCCATGCGGGGGATCGCGGCATGAAGGAGCGCGGCCTCCCGCCGGCCGCATGGGCGCTGCTGGGTCTCCTCGTGCTCGCCGGCGTGGTGCTCTCGCTGGGCAAGAATCAAACGCAGACCGATCCGCAGCCAGACTCCTATGCGCCGAGCGGGGCGGCCGCCTTCGTCCAGCTCCTGCGCGAGGCGGGCTATCGCGTGACGATCACGTCGTCCAGCGCGCCCGCGCTTCCTGCGCGTGGTGCGGTGGTGGGTTTCTTCAACGAGGCGGGAGCTAACCCCTTCGCTCGAGCCCCCGGTTCCCTCTTTGGGCAACTCGCGCGGTTCGTGAAGGGCGGAGGCAGGCTGCTGATCCTGCCCGTGGCCCCGGAGTTCGCCGATTCTTCTCGGCAGGTAAGCCAGCAGCAGATCACTAACCCCTTCAATGACAAGACGTTAACCGTCGCCCTGCGGCCCGCGGACATGGCCGGCGACGTGCTCGGCGCTGGCCACAAATCCGCTCGACTCACGCTCTGGCAAGGCTCCGGGAGGCGGGACAGCGCGGCAACCATGGTTAGGCTCGGCGAGGGGTACTACATTCAGCCCCAAGACGGCTTCATCGCCACCAACCGCTTTCTTGACCACGAAAGCAATGCGGATTGGGTGATGAATCTCGTGGCCACGACAGCCGGCCCGAGCAAGCAAATCATCTTCCTCGAAAGCATGTTCGCCCCCGGAGAGCCCAGCCTTCTTGAGGTTCTCGGCTCTTGGGCCGAAGCGGGATGGTATCAGGCGCTCTTTTTCTTCGTCGTGGTCGTCTACACCCTCGGCAAGCGATTTGGTCTGCCCGAGGAGCCGCGGCCGGTGCAAACCGGCCAACGAGAGCTCGTCAACGCCGTAGCCGACACCTATCAGAGAGCGCGCGCCACTCGAGAAGCCTGCCGCTCCGCCTATGAATCGGCGGATCGAGAGGTGCGCAAAGCGCTGAAGCTCTCGATGGAAGCGCCCCTCGCTGAGCGAGACCAACGCATCCCGCCAAATCTCGCAGTGGCCCTTCGCGCCGTTTTCGACGGAACCCAGACCGACCTCAAAGCACGGGACGCGTTCGAGCGCTGCCAGCGTCTGCGCGGTGAGATGAATTCGTTCTTGGGCGAATCTTTACGTGCGAAGCACGTATAGCCGCAGCAGCACGTTGCGCCGTCAACCTGAGCCCTACATGCGAAGCACGTATAGCCGCAACGGGACGTTGCGCCATCAATCTGAGCCCGAGCTCTTTCCGCAGCTGCAGAATCTCCCACCCCCAACCCCCTCCCTCAAATAAAAACCACTTTGAGGGATGGGGCTAGAGATATAGTCACACCATGTTGCGCATGTTGCTCGCGCTCGTCGTCGCCTCGCTCGCCATGGCCGCGTGGGGTCAAGATCCCGCCAAGGACCACCTGCGCCAGATCATCGTGCTGCAGAAGATGCAGGCGAAGGCGAAAGCCAGTTTCACCGCCCACCCCAAGAGTGCAAAAGCCCTGAGCGCATACACCCAATCCACCAACGCCCTCGCGTACGCGACGATGACCGCTGACGGCCTGATTCCCTCGGTCAAGTATCCGAAGGCCCTGGCTCTCTACCGCGAAACGCTCAAGGCTGACCCCAAGAACGAGACAGCCCGCAAGAACGCTGACATGATCATCAGCATCTACAAATCGATGCACAAGCCGGTCCCAGGGGGCGGCTAGCGCTGGAACATGCTCCCTCAGAGCCGTCGCCTGCGCTGCGTGACAGGATCGAGCGGCGATTCATCTGGATCGCCGCGCTGGTGTCGATGCTTCTCGCCGCGATACCGAGCCTGCAGGCCATTCTCGCCACACCCAACGGCTCGACCTACATAGGCTTCCAGTACAACACCGACGATCACATGGTTTACGCCGCCTGGATGCGGCAGGCTATGGACGGCCACTTCTTCTTCGACAATCGATTCACCACCGCGCCGCAGCCCGGCCTGACCGTCCACCTCTACTTCTGGGTGCTTGGCTTGCTCGCGAAGCTCACCGGTATCCCGCTGGCCGCGAATCTGGGGCGACTCCTCTTCACCGGCCTTTTTGTGCCGCTGCTCTATCGCCTGGTCAAGCGGATCAGCGACAACGTGTTTACAACGCGGCTCGCGGTGATCCTAACCGTGCTCGCTGGAGGCGTCGGCTTTCTCGTCTGGCACAACTACGGCGTGGTTATCGTCAAGCCCGTCCCCACCGCGCTAAGGAGCTTGTTCGGCGGCCGCCTTCCCACCGACGCTTGGCAGCCCGAGGGCTTCGTCTTCCCCTCCATGCTCACCAACGGCCTGTTCATGGTCAGCCTCTGTCTAATCTTGGTCACGTTCCGCAGCTTCCTCGATGCTAAAGAGGGGTGGAGGCCAGTGCTTTGGGGTGCGATCTCCCTCGGGTTGCTGATGAATATCCACAGCTACGACGTGCTGATCGTAGCCTTCGCGATGACCGGGTTTCTGGCGATGCAGCTCGCGGTCATGCAGGTGACATGGCCTTGGATTGGGCGAGCGCTCGCGATCACGGCCGGCGTTCTGCCCGCCGCTCTATGGTTCGCTCATGTCCTGCGCGAGGATGCCGTCTTCCAAGCCCGCGCGGCCACGCCAACGTTCTCCGCCAACTTCATTCAAGTCTTCTGGGGCTACTTCGGCCTGATCGTTCTCGGGTTAGGCGGCCTGCTGTTGCGAGCCAAGAATCCACGGCAGCGGCTGGGTGTGGGACTGCTCGTTCTGCTCATCGCCGGCATGCTGGCAGCGGCGACGCGAGCCGTGCCCGACGCCTATTTCATGAGCCCGCCGGTTTGGGCAGCCGTCGCCGCCGTTGCGATCGCCGGCCTCGTCTGCCTTGCGACCGAGGTGCCCGCGTACAACCTCATCCTCGCCTGGGCGGTCATGGGGCTGATCGCCCCCTACTTCCCCGCTCTCTTCGAGCGAAAGCTCACAATGGGATTGAGCATTCCGTGGGCGCTGTTGGCCACACTGGGCTTCGCCCAGTTCATGGCGAATCGGCAGCGCAGTGAGCGCAATCTCGCCGCCGTCCTCGTCACGGTCCTGCTCGGGGTTTCGAGCATCTGGTGGGTCGTGCGGATGCGCACTTACGTTCGCAACAACGTCGCCAACACGACCGTCCACCCGGTGTATCTCAGCCACGACGCGCAGGAAATCCTTGCTGCAATCGACAAGGATCCAAATCCGCGCAAGGTCGTCCTTGCCATGCCCGGCGTCCCAGCTGCGGCGGCAGATGCAAACTCGAATCCGGTTCTCGACGAATACACCGAGCCGCCCGTCCCCGATTGGAACCCCATCGTCTCCGGGCTAACCGGCGCATACACCTTCGCCGGCCATTGGAGCGAGACGCCCGATTACAACCGCATGCGAGGTATGGCGAGCCGAGTATTCCTCCCCGCCACGTCGCCTGAGCAGCGCCAGGCTCTCCTGGGTCAGATCAAGCCCAACTACATCATCCAGCCGGCTGGCTACGGGAACGACATCGCCGACCTTGAAAGCCTCGGAACAGTCGTTTACGCGGGCAATCAGCTCAAGCTGATCAAATTGAGTAAGTAACCAGGGGCTTGAATATAGCCAGTGGCGGGGACATTCCTGTCCCCGTCTCCAGCGAAGCTGGAGCACGAAGAGGCTGGACCTTTCGGTCCAGTCCGGGACAAGAATGTCCCCGCCACCGCATTAGCCCCCAATCGGCACTGGCGCGGTGCCCGCCGGCTTCGGAGCCTGCGGTATCCACTGGAAGCCGGGCGCCGCCTTCGGCGTCGGATTATAGGCAATCGTCGCCGGCGAGCCGTTGTACGAGCTGTGATTCAGCAGCTCACGCCGAATCTCCACGCCGTTCTGCAGCACGATCCGGTACGTATCGATCGAATGCGCCCGTGAGCCCTTCTCGATGACCTTCCGCGTCCCCGGCGGCAGCGACTTGTCGATGATCATCTGCGTCCCCCGGCTCCATACCTGATGGTTGTTGGTCATCAACTTGACCACCATCGCCTGATCTTTGATGCCCAGCACGCGAAACGTGATCTTGCCCGATTGGTACTCCGATGAGATCGCGATGGGCTTGTCGTACGGGTTCTGCACAATGAGGTCGAGATCGGGCCAATCCACCGTCGCATCGCGCCCGACCGGCACGTAAACGCTGGGGATTGAGTGATTCTGCCGCTTCAGGATTTTCAGATCAGCGAGCAGGGTCGCGTTGTACATCGTGGTGCTGACCTGGCAGATGCCGCCACCAATCCCGCGATCGTGCTTTCCGTTCTTAAGGACCGGCGCTTCCCGGTAGCCATCTTCCACCGTTCGCTGGCCCACCGTTTTGTTGAAGCTTATCTTGTCGCCCGGCATCAGAACGACGCCGTTCAGCTTCGCCGCGGCGAGGCGGATGTTCGTATTTCGGCTGGTTTGATAGGACGGGAAGTGAGTCGAATACTCGCTCATCACGTCCGTGATCTTCGCGAGTTCTTCATCGGAAATCCGCTTCGGAGCTTCCTTCAGAGGCACCTGCACCTTTCCGTCCGCTTCCAAAGCCGCCACGACCGCCGCCGAAAGATGGGCGTCGTCGAGTTGGTACCTGGAAACCTCGGGCTTGCGAACCAGCTTGCCCGCCGCGAAGATAACCTTGGCAGGACGGGTCGGGCCGATCGCCTCGGTGATCGTCTTCTTGAGCCCGTCCAGTCCAACACCCACCGACTTAAACTTGACGTCGAACTTTTTCTGCTCGGGTGCGCCTTCCACCCTTTGGGTCACCGCCTGAACGAGGTCGGTCATCGGCAGATCGGCCACCGACGCCTGATCGTCGACGCTGATCCCAAGCTGCCCCGCTGTCATCGGCGGCAACTGCTTTTGGAAAATGGAATTGACGAGAGTGAGCTTCTTGGTA
The DNA here is from genome assembly GCA_038202925.1 of Fimbriimonadales bacterium. Taxonomy (GTDB): domain Bacteria; phylum Armatimonadota; class Fimbriimonadia; order Fimbriimonadales; family Fimbriimonadaceae; genus JAEVZK01. The sequence continues at coordinate 9,946 of JBBREM010000066.1, forward strand.
CGCTCGCCTTCCCACCACATGCGCAGGAGCTTGGCGGCGTCAAGCTTGCTTCGGCCACCCACGTCGACCACACCGACGAACGTTTTGGGCACGATCGTGGCTTCGAAGCGCGCCGCGACAATCGTCACCACGCCCCCCAATCCTCCCACAGCCAAGAAGCTGGCGATTACAACCTTTTTCATCCGTGATTCTTAAACAAAACGAGCCAAATCAGACTCTGTGGCTCATTATGACAATAGGACGATCCATGAGCCCTAGCATGCGCAGGAAATCGCGCGAGAACGCAGTGTCCTGGCCGAATCAGTCTAACCCTTTGGAGTGCGGCGACCCCGCGCCGCTTTCAACTGCGCGACCTGGCGCGCTGCAGCCGGAGCAGGCTTCGCAGTCCAGAGGGCGAACGACTTCGCGCACTCCACACCATTAGAGACGCCATCCAAAGCCCAAAGACGAGAGTAGAATTGCGATATGCCCAGATTGGTGTGGCTTAACGGCGAAATTCAGCCTCTCGAGACTGCGGTTACCAGCGTTGGCGATCACGCTCACCTCTACGGCGACGGCCTTTTTGAGGGCATCCGCATCTATAACCGCAAGGTGTTCAAGCTCGACGAGCATCTGGAGCGCCTCTATTTCGGCATCCGCTATCTCGGGTTCGAGATGACGATGACTCCCGGCGATCTCCGGGCAACGGTGCTTGATGTGTGCAAGCAGGCCGATATCGCCGACGGCTACATCCGGCTGAACGTCACCCGCGGCACCGGCCTTGGACTCGACCCCAAGAACATGAACCGGAGCCCCAACGTCATGGTCATGATCTCGACCCTGTCGCTCTACCCGCCGGAAGCCTACGATATCGGGCTCAGCGTCATCACTTCATCCCTGCGCGTGATCCCCGCCGACTGTCTCGATCCCCGCGTCAAGGCGATCGGCAAGTACGTCGCCAATATCCTCGCCAAGCACGAGGGCAACCGGATGGGCGCGGGCGAGGCGCTGATGCTAAATCAGCAGGGCTACATCGCCGAATGCACGGGCGACAACTTTTTCCTCGTTCGCAAGGGGAAGATTCTCACGCCTCATGCAAGCTGCGGCATCCTCGCCGGCATCACGCGACAGACGGTCATCGACCTCGCGAGAGCAAATGGCTTCGAGGTCGAGGAGACCTTCCTCACGCCTTACGACGTGTTCACCGCCGAGGAAGCCTTCCTCACTGGCACCGCCGCCGAAGTGATCGCGATGGTAAATCTTGACGGCCGCAAGATCGGATGTGGAACGCCGGGCGAGGTAACCATCGAGATGATGCGCCTGTTCCACGAGCACACCCAGACTGGGGCCGCTTTTTGACGACGAAATGCGCGGATTGCGGCAAGCCTTCTGACTTCAGCGTGAAAGAGGGAGACCATCTTGGCCGCCTGTGTTCGTCCTGCCTCGATAAGCGATTTCCGATGCTCCAAATAGGCCGGCTTGCCGGGTTTTTGATCCCGCCAAAGGTGCAAAATGGCATTTGCCCCAACTGTGGATGGACGGAATCGCAAGTTTTGGAGTCTGGAATGGTAGGATGCCCTCTGTGCTACGAGTCGTTTAGCCCGGAGACGTGGTCCGAATTTGGTATTGAACGAAAGGAAATGTCCTGGCCCCGCGCCAGCTAGCGAACAACTCGACATGAAGATTTTAGGATTTTTGAGCTTACTGGCCGTAATGGCCCTCGGTCTGATTGGCTGTGGCGGCGGAGGCGGCGGTGACCTGCCTGACCCGACCGACCGATTCGTGAACGCATCGCCCGATGCGAACCCCTTGGACTTCTTCATTGATGCCGACAAGAAGGCCAGCGCCCTCACCTACCTAACAACGTCGACCGATCAGAACATCAGCTCGGGCGACCGAGACGCCTCTGTTGTCGATTCGACGACGAGCGACAATCTGGACGCGCAGGCGCTCACGTTTGATAAGGACAAGAAGTACGTCACGCTGGCAATCGGTCTTGAGAATTGGCAATTCAATCTCGGCGATCCGAACGACGACGAGCCCGACAAGCGGCTGCGACTCGTGACGGGTCCGTATACGAAGACGACGCCCAATGGCACGACCGCCAGGCTCGTCATCGTCCATGCGTTTATGCGCAAGCAGGGCTTCCAAACGCCGGGTATCGACTTCCAGAGCTTCGACGCCGGCAATCCCCAGGCGCCCCCGCTCTACTCGAAGCCGGGAATCCAATTCGCTTCCGCTCCCGTAGAGCTGACCGTCAACTCCAACGACTCGATCGTCTTCCAGGCTCGCCGAGAAGGCACCGAGAACCCGTTCGCGCAATCCGCTGCGACGGTGTTCGATACCGGCGGGATTTACCTCGCCATCGTCGCAGGAATCGAAGACGCAGTCGGATCTCAAGCGCCCCAGATCAAGTTTATCAAGATCAATTAGGGCGGTAACCTCGGCCCGTGCCGACCATCGCTTTTGACCGCTACTACCGCCACGACGACCTCACCGCGCTGCTGCGAGACTACGTCGCCGAGAACCCTGGCTTCGTCGAGCTGGCCAGCATCGGCAAAAGCCACGAGGGCCGGGACATTTGGTTGGTTACCGTCACCAATCAAGCCACCGGGCCCGCCAGCGAAAAGCCCGCATTCTGGTGCGACGGCAACATCCACGCTTCCGAAGTCAGCGCCTCGACGGCAGTCTTGCGGTTGCTGGAGACGCTTCTCAATGAGCCCGGCGTTGGGCGCTCGGCGTCCGGCGTTCGGGACCCCAAGCCCCCTAACGTCCCCATCCAAACACCCGACATCCAATACCCAATACCCAATACCCAACACCCGGTCCTCGACTCTCGCGCCTTTTACCTAGTCCCCCGCCTCAACCCGGATGGCGCGGAATGGGCGCTCGAAACACCGCCCCGCATCGTCCGCTCCTCCACCCGCCCCTACCCGTACGACGAGGACGACCCGTACGGCCTTGAGCGCCATGACCTCGACGGCGACGGCCGCATCCTCAATATGCGCGTCAAGGACGAGAACGGGCCATGGAAGATCAGCGCGGAAGAACCCCGCCTGATGCGGCGTCGCGAGCCGGGAGAGACCGGCGGAACCTACTACCGCATGATGCCCGAGGGCATCTTCCACAACTTCGACGGCGTCACTATGCGCGGGCGCAAGATCAAGGAAGGGCTGGACATGAACCGCAACTTCCCCAGCGCCTTTCGGCTTGATTTCGAGCAGCACGGCGCGGGCCCCTTCCCCACCAGCGAGCCCGAGATCCACGCCGCTGTCAAGGCCATCAGCGAACGGCCCAACATCTGCGGCGCGGTCACGTTCCACACCTACAGCGGCGTCCACCTCCGCCCGCCCAGCCGCATGCCCGACGACGACATCCCCGCTGAGGACATCTGGGCCTACAAGAAGCTCGGCGACAAGGGCCAGGAGATGACCGGCTACCCCGCGATCTCCAACTACCACGAGTTCCGATATCACCCGAAAGAGGTCATCACCGGCGTCTTCGACGACTGGATGTACGAACACCGCGGCGTATTCGCCTGGACCACGGAAATCTGGTCGCCTCAACGCCAGGCGGGAATCACCGACTACAAGTACATCGAATGGTTCCGCGAGCACCCGTTCGAGGACGACGTGAAGATGCTGCGCTGGAGCGACGAGAAGCTCGACCGCAAGGGCTACATCGATTGGTACGAGTTCGAGCATCCCCAACTCGGCAAGATCGAGCTAGGCGGCTGGGACGGCATCTACGCCTTCCGCAACCCACCTCCCCAGTTCCTAGAAGCCGAAGTCAAGCCCCTCGGCGATTGGTGCATCTGGCAAGCGGAGTGCTCGCCGAAACTCGAGCTGCGCGAGTTAAGAATAGATCCCCTCCCCTTGCGCGAAGCGGAGGGGGAGGGGGTAGGGGGTGGGGGTTCCGCCTCAACCCATGTCCGCATCCGCCTAGCCGTCCACAACACCGGCTGGCTCCCGACCAACGTCACCAAAGTCGCGAGCGACCGCAAACTCTGCCGAGGCGTCGTCGGCGAGATCAAGCGCGAGGGCGAGGACTGGCAAACCAAAGGCGAGACCGAGCCCGCCTGGCTCATCTCCGGCTCCCTGCGCCAAGAAGCCGGCCAGCTACAAGGCTGGAGCCACGTAACCGCCGGCGGCTTCGGCTGGGGCATGGACGCTACCGACGACGTGACCGTCTTCGAATGGGTCGTCGCCAAAGGGGCGAAGTACGAGCTAGTCGCCAGGCACGAGCGAGCCGGCGTCGTGCGAGCCCAAGTCGACGCCTAACAGTCGGGAGGAGGGGGCTAAGGGAGGGGGCTAGGCGCGCAGCACCTGTGTCGCCCCGACTAGTCGGGGCGCTCTTCTTCGGGGCAAGCCACAATTCTTACAGCCGTGGTTCCCTGATTCAGTGGCGGGGACATTCCTGTCCCCGACTCGTCCGAAGGTCGAGCCGTCCTAAGCCCCGGCTTCGCCGGAGCGGGGGCAGGAATGTCCCCGCCACGGTCACTTGTCGTGC
>JBBREM010000067.1:0-14427 GCA_038202925.1 Fimbriimonadales bacterium
CACCGGCTGCGCCTACGTGATGGATGTCGAGGCGCTGAAGAAGGCGAAGCCGCACATCGACAAGGTCTTCGCCAATCGCAAGAGCAAACTCGGCATGGCGCGGCTCCTCGGCCCGGCATTCGTCCTAAAGTGGCTGACGAAGCGGCTTACACTGGTGGATGTGGAAGCCAAGATCATGAACGTGCTCGGCTGCAGCGGAGCCGCCGTCACCGGCAGCGCGCCGGAGCTTGCCTTCGACATCGACTACCTCAAGGACTACGAATACGCGGTCCAGCACGTCCAGAGTAAGTAATGGCACCACCTCCCGAGCCGGTTGATTTCGTGCAGGAGGAGGCGCAGCAGCTCCCGTCCGTCCCCTCGCCCTACGAAGGCACGACGATCACACGCGGGCAGCACATGGCGATCAGCGCGTATTGGTTCGCCACCAACTTCATTTGGGGGGCGCTGCTGGTCATCATGCTGCCGGCGGAGATCGCCTCCATCGCCCCGGCCTATCGCGGTCCGGCCCTTGGGATTCTGGTCGGTCTGGGTGCATTGGTTGCTCTCGTGGTTCCGCTCATCGTTGGAGCCTTGAGCGACCGCTGCACGTCGAAGTGGGGCCGCAGAAGGCCGTACATCGCGGGCGGCGTGGCTATCAATCTTGTCGGCCTCATCGTTATGGCCGCGGCGATCATGAGCGCACCTGCCGTGATCGGTGGCCGCATCAACTCGGTCGATCCGGTGAGCAAGTCGTTCATGTTTTCGACCGGCGAACGCGGTGACCTCGGGTTGAAGAAGGTTGAGGTTGAGGGCAAGAAGCAACCCCTTGTCCTATCCACGACGCTGCTCCCCAACGCTAAGATTTATGGCGGCGACGGCAGCCTTACTGCGGCGGAATTCTTCGGTACGGCGGTTGCCGAAGATAGAATCCAAGCAACCGGCAAGCTCGATCCCAAGACCAAGCGTCTCGCCGCAAGCGAAGTCCGGCTCGTCAAGGAAAACGGCCAAGAGGGCGGCCCGGGCCTTTGGAGCACGCTACTCGCGTCGAGCTCGTTCCTGCTCATGTTGCTCGGCTTTATAATCGCGCAGTTCGGCAACAACGTCGCGACCGCAGCGTACAGCGGCATCATCCCCGATCTCGTCCCCGAGCACCAGAGGGGGACGGCAAGTGGCTACATGGCCCTCATGTCCCAGCTGGGGACGCTGCTCGGAGCGGTCGGCAGCGGGATGTTGCTGGGCAGCCAGCCGGAAATCATTAAGTATGGGCTTCTCTGCGTAGTCTTAGCTGGCGTTGCCTTGGTGACCCTTCTCGGCACGAAGGAAACTCCCCTCCCCTCGCGCCCTCCCAAGCTCCGGTGGCGGCCGTACATTAAGAGCCTGTGGATCGACCCCCGCCGCTACCCCGACTTCGCCTGGGTCTGGATCACCCGCGCGTTCGTGATGCTCGGCTTCTACTCGGTGGTCCCGTTCATCAACTACTATCTGCGAGACGTCATCGGGGTGCCTGCTGACGATGTCAGCAAGACGGCTTCGCTGCTGATCGGCATCATCCTCATCACGTCCACGTTCAGCGGGATGTACGGAGGATCGCTGTCTGATCGCATCGGACGCAAGCGCGTCGTCTACTTCGCCAACACGGCGATGGCAATCGTCACGGTGGGGTTCGTCTTCTGTAACGCGCTGTGGCAGGTCGCGCTCGTCGGCATCATCTTCGGCCTAGGCTTCGGCGCCTACACCAGCGTGGATTGGGCGCTCGGGACGGACGTGCTGCCCAGCAAGAAGGACGCGGCGAAGGAGATGGGCGTGTGGCATATCGCGATGACTCTGCCCCAGGCTCTCGCCGCCCCTCTCGCCGGCACCTTGATTGCCGCCTTCGGCAGCCGCATCGAGCGCGGGACGGACGAGAATGTCATGCACTACACCACCAACGGCTACGCAGCGATATTTGTCGTGTGCGCGGTCCTGTTTGGGTTAGGAGCCTTCTTCTTGAAGAACGTCAAAGGCGTCAAGTAACCACCAGTAGCGGGGACATTCCTGTCCCCGACTCCGGCATGGCCCGAGCAAGCTTCGGCTGGACCTTCGGTTCAGACGGGGACAGGAATGTCCCCGCCACATTACAAACCGACGATCCGCCGCAGCTCGTCCACTTCATGCTTCCCAAGCATCCGCGCCTCGCCGCTCCGCATGCCCTTGACGCGCAGCATCGCGTAGCGGACGCGTTTAAGGGAAATGACCGGGTGGCCGATCGCGTCCATCATCAGTCGCACCTGCCGCTTACGTCCCTCATGAATAATCAGCCGAAAACCGGTGGTGTTGCGCTTGGCTTCCGAATGAATCACATCCACGATTGCCGCCGAGGTCTTGCCCCCTTCAATCCAGATGCCTTTGCGCAGCTTCTCGATCGACTTCTCCTCGGGAATGCCCTCCACCACCGCTTGATACTCCTTTTCGACCCCATAGCGAGGGTGGGCGAGGCGGTTGGCGAGTTCGCCGTCGTTCGTACAGATCAGCACGCCCTCGGTGTCCATGTCGAGCCTCCCGACCGGTTTAAGCTGCACACCTACGTCGGGGAGGAACTTCACGATGGTTGGCCGCCCTTGCGGATCGCGCAGCGTCGTCACCACGCCCGTCGGCTTGTTGAGTACGAGCGTATAAATCTTGGCGACCGAAGCGATGACGCCATCGACCGCCACCTCGTCGTCATCTTTCACCTTCACGCCCATCTGCGATACCAGCTCGCCGTTGACCGTGACCCTGCCTTCCAGAATGAGCTGCTCAGCGGCGCGGCGGCTACATAGGCCGGATCTCGCGATCCGCACATGAAGCCGCTCTTCCTCACGCGGCGCTTTTGGCTTAGCCGGAGGGCGAGGCGGACGCGGCAATTTGGTTTCTTGTACCGGCGTCGGCTTCGACGCGGCCTTGGGAGCGGGTGGCTTCGGATTCGCCTTGCGCTGCGAGGCCAGCTTGCCCGAAACGCGGCCTCGTCTCCCCCCCGGCGTGGTGTCACGGGGTTGTCTAGGTGGTCGCGCCATCCCTATAGTGTGACAGCTAAGCCCGCTGCCGAGCCGGCTTGAGCACGCGGCGACGGGAGCGCTTGCGGGCATAGAAGGCTCCCATCCCGAGGCAACTCCCAACGAGGAAGAACATGGGAGAGTTGCTGCTTGCCGATCGGATAATGCTTGCCGTCGTCGAGAGTGAGACGTTTTGCACGGCCACCAGATCGACGGTCTGGACGAAGCCGTCTTGATCGGTCACCGTCGCCGTGCCGAGCTTCTGCCCGCGCTGGATCGGAGCGCGCACCGCCTGGGGCTGATCGAATCTCGTCTCGACCTTTGAAGCTGCGTTACGCGCCCACAAATGGGCGACCGGCGTGGCGGCGCGCAGATGCACGCTATCAAGCGTTCCGCCATCGACGGCGATGCTCCCCATCGCCTGATTCACGGCAACGACCACCCCGCGCTGATGCGCGGCAAACGCCCAGTTCAGCAAAGCGGCGTGGTCTAATTGCCAATCTTTGCTCTTCAGCACGACGGTAATCAGGCGGTACCCTTGCCTCGTCGCGCTGCCGACAAAGCACCGCCCCGCCGGAATCGTCCAACCCGTCTTGATCCCATCCGCCGACGGGTCCTTCATCAGATACTTGTCGTGATTCACCATCACGAAGTCTTTGCTGATCTTTGGATCGCGCTTGATCGTGTACCGGTAGGTGCGCACAGCCGCCGCGAAGTCGGGATTCAGCATCGCCGCGCGGGCAATGATTGCGAGATCGTGCGCCGTCGTCGTGTGCTTCGGGTCGTTCAGGCCGTTCGTGTTGTTGAAATGGGTATTCGTGCAGCCCAGCTCAGTTGCCCGCGCGTTCATTAGCTCGATAAACTTCTCCATCGAGCCGGAGACGTGGATCGCGACCGCCACACATCCATCGTTTGCGCTGCGCAGCATCAGCGCGTAAAGCATGTCGTGAGCGGTGATCTTCTCGCCGGGCTTGAGATGCATGCTCGCGTCGGTTACTTTGTCGATGCCGGGAGGGGCGACGATGAGGTCATCCGGCTTCGTGTGCTCCAGCAGGAGCATCGCCGTCATGATCTTCGTCGTGCTGGCCGGAAAGCGAGCCGCATTCGGCTCCTTCGCATAGAGGACTTTGCCCGATTCGGCATCCATCACGAGGGCGCTTTGCGCGGTAAGCATAGGGATGGAGGGTTCCGCTCCGTCGGAACCGATGCCGGTCGACACGGAGGTCGACCCTCCAACCTTCGGCTGGCCGAAGGCCATTGCTGAGACAAAAAGGGCAGGGAGCCAAAGGATGGGCTTGGTCATCTTCATGCTGAAGGGGCTGCTAGAGTATTGTACAACGGGGGACGAATCAGAACTGGCTTAGGCGTCAGGCGATACTGTACTGCGGACTATCGCGAAGGCATCCTCTTGCGGATCCTCCAGCTTCGGGAGCTGTGTTAGATCGTTCATCTTGAATTGGTGGAGAAACTGTGCGGAAGTGCCGTACAGCACCGGCCGTCCCGGCGCGGGCTTGCGTCCCATCTCCTCGACCAACCGCCGCTCCAGCAGCGCACGGACACTGTATTCACTCTGCACCCCGCGCACCTGCTCGATCTCGGTGATGGTGATCGGCTGGTTGTAGGCGACTACGGCGAGCACCTCCATCAGCGACCGGCTCAGCTTTTGCCGCTGCGGCTTGAGATAGTTGACGACCAACTCCGCGTGTTCCTGTTTGGTGCAAAGCTGATACCCGCCCGCGATCTTCACCAGATCGATCGCCCCGCGCTCGTCCAGCCGGGCTTCCAACACTTCCAAGCCCTGCTCGACCTGTCCCTCTGTGACGCCAAGAGTCATCGCAAGCACGCTTACCTCAACCGGCCCATCCGAGACGAACAGTAGCGCTTCAAGCCGCTCGACGATGCTCATGCCGCCCTCGCGAACTCGACTTCGGTTTCGCCTAAACGCACGCTCGCCTGCCCCAGCCGAACCAACTCAAGCAGGGCAAGGAAGAAGTACACCGCGTCGCTGCGCGTGATGTCGTCGGGCACTATCACGTCGAGCGAAAGCCACTCTTTGGCGAGGCTCTTCAAAACCACCGACATCTGCTCGGCGATCGACTTGCGCGGGGCTCCGAGCGGCTGCATCACATCGGGCTTCGCCCGCTTGAGCACGCGTTCGAACGCCAGCGCCAAGTCGGCGGCAGAGACGTTGCTGAGGGTGTACGGAACCTCGTAAGGGTCAGGACCGCTCTCGAAGTCGCGGAAGAAGGTGCGCGAGCGCTCCTGATGCCAAAGTTCGAGCGCCTCGATGGCCGGATCGTATCGCTGCACGGAGGGAGAGGGCAGCTCGAGCGATTCCTCGACTACAGGCTCCGCCTCCACCGTCGGCAGCAGCCCCCAGGCCTTGCGCTCCAAAAGGTGGGCCAGCGCGATCAAGGCGGCGGCGGCTTCATCGAGTGAGACATCCGGCGACTGCAAGAGATAGGTGAAATACGCCTCGCAAATCGGTGCCAACGGCACCTCCATGAGGTCGACTTTGTGATCGCGCACACACTGGAAGAGCGTGCCCAGCGAGCCGTCGAAGCTGGGAGTCTGAACGTGGATTGGCGGAGGCGCGACAACGCCGAGCGCCGAGATCGGCTGCCGTTCGGGCGTTAAGCGAGCTGCCATTGCTCTTTTCAGGACGGCTGAATTCACCCCAGAGTCGCGCGAAGGTTGAACTCGGTTGACGTACTCTAACCGTGTGCATGAACCGGTGGCCGTAAAGGATTACGCCTTGGAGCTTGGCTTCGACACCGTCGGGGTCTGCGCCCCGATGCCGCCTCCTCACTTCTCGGCCTACAAAGCCTGGCTCGACAAAGGCTATCAAGGCACGATGTCGTATCTGGACAAACACCTGCCGCTTAAGGCAGATCCCGCCGCTTTGCTGCCCGGCGTGCAGTCGATTGTCGCCGTGACGCTCAACTACTACCAAGATCCCGGCGATCTGAAGATTGCCCGTTACGCCTTGGGGCGCGACTATCACAAAGTGATGCGCGCGAAGCTGCGAAAGCTCGCGGCATTCATCGAGCAGGCTCATCCCGGCGCGAAGTGCCGACCGTGCGTCGATTCCGCGCCGATCATGGAGCGCGACTATGCCCAGCTTGCCGGGCTGGGCTGGTTCGGGAAGAACACGATGCTCATCGACAGCCGGCGCGGAAGCTGGTTCTTTATCGGACTACTGCTTACGACCGTAGAGTTTGAGCAGGACTCGCAGGCGGTGGGGGGCTGCGGATCATGCCACGCGTGCATCGACGCTTGCCCAACCGGCGCGATCGTTTACGAGGAAGAGCGCTGGCAGGTCGATGCCCGGAGCTGCATCAGCTACCTCACCATCGAGCATGAGGGCGAGATCGAGCACGATACGGCGGGCTGGGTGTTCGGTTGCGATATCTGCCAGGAGGTCTGTCCGTTCAACCAGCCGCGAGCCTCACAGCCCTTGCGCTCGGCGGTTAGTCGCGAACCGGGATTCCTGGGGCGGCGCGAATGGCCCTCACTCGAGCGGCTGGCGATGGTGTCGGACTCGGACTGGGATGAGCTGACGCAAGGCTCGGCAGTCCGGAGGGCAGGCGCGGCTGGCTTGCGGCGGAACGCCAAGATGGCACTTGCCAGGGATTGTCATCCTGGTAGCGAACTGGTGAGCTGAAAGGATCTACTTGTAACGAGCGGCACGCATGTTCGTTCGCGGCCTCAGTGTCGGATACTTTCACTTCGCATGCTCAGTTCCAGGATGACAATTGGGTTGAAGGCGTAAAATACATTGCGATGAGCACCACGCTTGCCATGCCGCATTGGGATTTGGCCTTCCTCTTCCCTTCGCCGGATTCACCTGAGCTGAACCGAGCCTGCGACGATGTCTACAGCGAATTAGAGTCGCTCAAAGCTCTCTTCGATCGCCTCAATATCAAAGGCGGCGAGAAAGGTGGCGCGAGAGATTTCGATGAGGCCGCGAACGCGCTCAACGCCTACCTGATCAAACAGCGACGGATCGGCGCCTACCTGAGCGGACGCATCACCACCGACTCCAATGATCAGGCCGCGCAGGGCAAGCAGAGCGAATTTGAATCGCGCACCACTGACCTCAGCAAGCTCAGCACCCGCCTTACCGCCTGGATCGGCTCGCAGGATATCGACGCGCTGCTGAAAAACTCACAAACCGCTCGAGATCACGAATGGATGATCCGCAAGGCGAAGATCGCCGCCGAGCACTTAATGTCGCCGGCCGAGGAGGCGCTATATGCCGATCTCAACCTCACCGGCTCCAGCGCCTGGCAAAAGCTGCACGGCAACATGACGAGCCAGCTTGAAGTGCAGGTGGGTGAGGAGCGGATGCCGATGAGCATCGTGCGCAACCGCGCCTACGATGCCGACCGCGACGTGCGCCGCGAGGCCTACATGGCCGAGCTGGACGCCTGGAAGGCGAACGAGGTCCCCCTCGCCGCCGCAATGAACAGCATCAAGGGCGAAATCGGCACGATCAGCAAGAAGCGCGGGTGGGGTTCGCCGCTCGAGGCCGCCGTGTTCAACGCCAACATCGATATGCAGACGCTCGACGCGATGATGGAAGCCGCGCGTGAGTCATTTCCCGACTTCCGCCGCTACATGAAGACCAAGGCGACGATGCTGGGCCTGGAGAAGCTGGCCTGGTTCGACATGTTCGCGCCCGTCGGGACCGAAGGCCGGGAGTGGAAGTATCCCGAAGCCGAGTCGTTTGTCGTCGATAGTTTCCGAGGCTATAGCGACCGCATGGCCGACTACGCGCAGTCGATGTACGACCTCAAGCGCATCGACGCGGAGCCCCGCGCCGGTAAGCGCGATGGCGCATTCTGCATGGGCATCCCGCCCGATGATTCGCTGATCCTGATGAACTTCAAGCCGTCGTTCGGCTCGGTCAGCACGCTCGCCCATGAGCTGGGCCACGGCTACCACAACCTCTGCCTCAAGCCGCGCACCGTGCTGCAGCGGTCTACTCCGATGACGCTCGCGGAGACGGCGAGCATCTTCTGCGAGACGATCATCAAGCAGGGCATCCTGCGCCATAGCACCGCCAAGGAGAGCCTGCCCGTATTGGAAGCCTCGCTGCAAGGCTGCTGCCAGGTCGTGGTCGATATCACCAGCCGGTTCCTCTTCGAGCGCGAGGTCTTCGAGAAGAGATCGGCTCGCGAGCTATCCGCTCAGGAGCTATGCGAGGCAATGCTGGATTCGCAGCGGCAGACCTACGGCGATGGGCTCGACCCCGAGTTCCTGCATCCCTACATGTGGGCGGCGAAGCCGCACTACTACGGCTCGTCGTTCTACAACTTCCCGTACATGTTCGGCCTGCTGTTCGGTCTCGGGCTGTATTCGATCTACGAAATGGACCCCGAGCCCTTCAAGGATCGTTACGACGATCTTCTCTCTTCCACCGGCCTAGCCGACGCCGCGACGCTGGCGCAACGGTTTGCCATCGACATTCGCGCCGCCGACTTCTGGCGCGGTTCCTTCGATCAGATCAGGTTGGACATCGACCGCTTCGAGGAGTTGGCATGATTAGCTGGGAGCGCCGGCATCTTGCCGGCCTTGCGGCACTGTATTTGACTCTTAGCTGTTTGGCTGGCTGCAGCCATAGCGAGCCGGTTCAGACACCACCGCTCAAGGTCGTAAGCACCACGCCCGGAGCCACCGGTGGCGGCGATCCCGCCGGCAAGGCAATGGCCGATGCCGCTTCTCACGTAGGCAACTCCGCCCTCACGCCCGACAACACCGCGCCTCAGGCCCAAGAGGACGCGCCGATGACGGAGGGCCGGATCGGCATCAAGTTCTATCCCGGCGCCCGAGTAGTCACCGGCGGAGAGACCCCGGAGTTGATTAGCGCGAATCTGGAGACCACGGTCTCAATCCAGAAGGTCGTGGAGTTCTACCAGAGGGAAACGCCTCAACTTGTGCTCAGCGGCGACCCATCGAACGCGATGTTTGAAGGGGAGATCGAGGGCAAGAAAACTGTCTTGTCCGCGATGCCCACGAACGGCGGCGGGACCGCCATCTCGATCATTGTGAGGAAGTAAGCGCCTTCCACTGATCGAGCGTGAGGGCGTGGGGACGGATGCGGTGATCGAGACCGGCGCGCTCCAGCTCTTCAGCGGGCGAGGCCACTCCCATCGCCAGGAGATTGTTGGCCAGCGTCTTGCGAGGCTGCTTGAAAGCCCCGCGCACAAAAGCGAAAAAGCTCGGCGCGAAGACCTCTGAATTTCGCCGCAGCTCCAACACGATCGAGTCGACCTTTGGAGGCGGCAGGAACGCTCCCGCCGGCGCATCGCACACCTTGTCGATGTCGAACTGCGCCTGGAGATACACGCTCAAAGACCCCCGAGCCGAATCGCCTGGTTTGGCGAGAATCCGTTGGGCGACTTCCTTTTGCATCATCAGAACCGCCTTGTCATAGCTGCTCCGCGCTTCGGCGATCCTCGTGACCAGTGGGCCGGTGATGTAATAGGGCAGGTTGGAAACGACGCCGCGAGGCTCGGGAAGTTCGCCAAGGATCGCGGACAAGTCCGAAACCAAAGCGTCAGCAATCCGCACGTCAGCCGAAGGGGCCGACTCGCGTAAAGCCGCGACCATCCGAGGATCAACCTCCAAAGCGATCATCCGCCGGCCAACCGAGAGCGGGGCAGTGAGCACGCCCGGACCTGGGCCAATTTCCAACAAACCGGAAAAGCCCTCAAACCGACGTGAAATAGCCTCGACCACCTTCCCCGAACAGAGGAAGTGTTGGCCGAGGCCTTTCGAAGCCGAGATTCCGTTACGAGCCAGGAATTGCTTTAAGAATCCAGGGTCGGCTAGGTTCACCGCCCGCTAAGGACGTGAACCTTGACGGTGCGTCGCCCCCAGCGATTGCTGGCTGAGAACGAAGGCATGACGAGATCGATACGGTTGCCCTTGATGGCGCCGCCGGTGTCGCAGGCATAGGCGAATCCATAGCCCTCGACGAATAGCTTGGTGCCGAGCGGAATGACGCGCGGATCAACCGCGACCACTCCGTGGCGGATCGAATTGCCCATCGCGGTGATGGTGTATCCGCCGTTCTCGCTGGGGCTGTCGGTATATGCCGTCGCCACCATCGTCAGAACCCTCGATCGAACGAACGAACCGCGACTGGATGGATATCCGCCTCGGCCCATGAGAAAAATGGTGTCTTTCGGTTCGGAGCGCTCTTCTTTAATGAGCTCCTTTCCGACGGGCTTATCGCCCTCAAAGATGATTTTATAAGTCCTCTTCACCTGTCCCGCTTTTCCGTCTTGGGCCTTCATTAAACGGCCTGCACCGACGGTTCGGCTGAACTGGTAGATCACACCCGGGTTGATCGATTTCGTCTCGACCCGGACCTCTTCCTTATTATTGATGTCTTGCTTTCCAGCGAACGCTGTTGCGGTCACAAAAAAAAGCAGACCAACACTCACGAATAGTGAGCAGTTACGCATTTGGAACCTCCTCTTGCCTGGCTGCGAGGCACAAGCATACGCGGCTTGCACCTTCGAAATTGTCAAGTTGCTGACATTTGCGCACTTTGGCGCACAAAGAGAGATTCTCGGCGACGGTTCTGTTCGTCTTTAGTTATTTTTGCGAGGGTCTCATGCCAACTTGGTGTCCTACGGGCGATTTGACCGCGGACGTGCCCCCCATCGAAGAAGGCGCAATATGTGCCAGATCAGGTGCCTTACTGAGGAGTTCCCAGACAATCTCCCTCCCCCAACCCCCTCCCTCAGAGACGATCCACTCTGAGGGAGGGGGCTCCTATCGCAGCTTCGCCTCGCTCACCTGGCAGGGCACTCCTTCGCTCGTCGTGAGCAGCGACTTTCCGTCCCGGCTGTAGCAGATTCCCTCGCCCTGCAGTTCGAAGTTCGTCTCGATCTTGCGTGGTGCGTTCTTCATCCAGTCGTCGAAGCTCCCTCTCACGTCGTACTCCCAAGCCGCCATGTAGGTGCGGATCATCATATGCTTGGCATCTGGCGAGATATCTCCGGCGGTGATAAGCCGCGCGTAGCGGAAGCTGTCGGGCAGGTCGATCGTGCCGATTTGCGCGAGCATGTAGCTGCCGCTCTTGCCGGGATGGGCCAGCTTGAAAACCTGGGATGGCTTCGTGTTCGCCTTCGTCACGATGTAGAAATCGCCGGTGCGCGGGTGAATCATCAGGCTCTCCGCGTTGTGCGGCTCATCGGGGTAGCGGAGGGTGTAGGTCCGGTCGGCGCGCACGTTGACCTCGCCGTTGTGGGTCGGCTCGGGCACTCGGTAGACGGTAATCGACCTGCGATTCCCGGCGTTGTCCCCGATGTCGCCAACGAACAGGTACGGCTTCCCGCCGATCTTGGCGCTCGCGATGTCTTCCCAGTCCACCGCGCTCGCCCCGCGTACATTGTAGGTGCCGAGCACCCGGCCAGCGCGATCGAACTTGAAGAACCGCGCAGTGTCGCCGCTGTCGTTGTGGGTGTAATAGACGCCGTCGGCGATCTGGCTGGGGGCGATGCCGGAGCTTTCCGTGATTCGCCGATCCTGCAGCTTGACGAGCGTCGTCGCCCTCGTCCACTGCCGCTCGCCGCTCTGCCCGAAGTGGCCCAACGTAAAGGTAAGGGCAACGGCGCAGACCGCAACGGGAAGCAACCATTTCACATCGGTTTAGGACGAACCAGCGTCGGGCCAAGCCGCTTGGCACGCGAATTGAGCGTAGGAAGAATCGTGAGCGAACTCGCGGCGTGGATGGCACGGAAGGTATGGGCGTACATCGTCCTCTTCATGCGCCTGCCTTGGGTCCGGCGATTCCGGCGAACTTGGATGCGCTGCATCCCGGAGGGGACGCGAAGGCGGATGATCGCCCAAGACCGCTTTGCGCGCCGGCACGGCGTCGCCGTGCTCCGATTCTCGCTGACCCTCATGCTCGCCAGCCTCGCGATCACCGGGTCGTACTACGCCGCCCTCGCCCTGTTTCACAGCGGCGTTATCGGGCAGATCCGGGAGTAGCCAGCGCGCGAAGGGTGATTCGTGGTCGTGATTCGTGATTCGTGATCTCAAATCTCATATCTCAAATTTCAATTCTCCAACCCCAATCCGCAATCCACAATCTGCGCAGCTCCGCCGCAGGGGAAAGCGCGGATAAATCCGCGCACTCCACATTAACTGACCCGCTTCCGGCGAGACAGCCACCAGGCCGCCAACACGATCGGCACCCAAACCGGCGCGAATGCGACCAGATTTAGCCCAACCCGCGCCAGCCAGCGGCCGAACGCGGAGCCCCGGTTGACTGCCGAGGCCCATGCCTCGTCGAACCAACTTCCCGCCGCCGGAGGCTCGCCGGCTACCTTCGTCTGAGTCAGCGAAACCGTGATCGTCGAGTACGCCGCCTGGTTGCGCAGGGCCTTGCGCTGCGCGTCGAGCGACTCGATTTCCTCGCGCACCGAGCTGAGCCGCTCCTTCACGGAGAGGATCTCTCCGATCTTGCGCGCCGACTTCAGCAGCGTCACGTACTGATCCTCTTCCGCCCGCATCACTCGCAGCCGCGCTTCGGTGTCGGCCACCTGCGCGGTGACATCCTCGCCGCTCAGCGTCTCGCTCTTGACTTCGCCAAGGCTGCGCAGGCGGTTGAGGACATCCTCAAATCGCTTCTCCGGCACGCGCATCGTCACGCTCGCCTGGGGCAGGTTGTTCTCGTCCGCCGAGCTGTTACTCGACTCGATGAAGCCACCAACCGACTTGGCTAGGTTAGTAATCGCGCCCTGCGCCTTGCGCACATCGGCCACCCGCAGTCCCATATCGCCGGTGCGGATAATTTGCTGCGGAAATCCTGGAGTCGCCGGCTTGGGGACCACTGGAGAACCGCTTACATCTTCCCCGAGCCGGGGCGATGTGTTCGCATGTTTGCGAAGCCGCACATCGATCCCCCCCATAGCCTGGAATCCGGATCTAGCAGGAGCCTCGGCCTTGTCGAGCTGGGCGGCCTTTGTCGCCGGGGCATTTATCTCGCCTGAAGCTCCGACTTCGGCAGGCCGCTTGGCCGAATCATTCAAAGCCACAGACCCGAGATCCGCAGTCGCTACTGCTTCGTCCTGCGACCGAGACTGGTCTGTCGTAACTACCGCCGCGATAATCAAGCTGCAAGCCGCCGCGACCACCCAGCCGTGCCGCACGAGATCAAATGAGAACCGTTTCCGCCGGCCTACCGCCGCCAGCGTCCGCTCCAAGCCCAACGGCTCCACATCGACCACGCAATCCCCAATCAGCCGCGACAGCACCCGCAGCTCCTCCAACTCGCGTCGGAGCTTGGGGTCGTCCTGCAGCGCCGCGTCCACCCGCTTCATTTTCTCAGGGCTCAGCTCGCCGTCCAGATATGCCTTCAGATCTTCCATCACATTCATCGCTCTCCCCCCTCCTGGAGGCTCCGGCGCAGGTTCAATAGGGCGTGGTGCAGACGGGATTTCACCGTGCCGCTCGGCACCTCGAGCACCCTCGCAATCTCCTCATAGCTCAGCCCATCGACTTCGTGCATCAGCACAACATCCCGATGCTCGTCGCTCAGCTTGTTCAGCGCCTCCGTCAGCGAGTGCCGGTCGATGACCAGCGACTCGGTCCGGTGCTCGCCGACGGCGTCGATAAGTTCGATCGGAGGCGGCTGCAGGTTGCGATTGCGCGACACCCGGCGGCATTCGTTGTGCGCAATGCCGAGGAGCCAGGTGCGTAGGGTCGAATCGCCCCGATACCGCCGCAACGCCCCCTGCGCCGTTACGAATGTCTCCTGAGCAGCATCCGCCGCCGCTTCAACGCCGATTCGCCGCGCGCAAAACCGGTACACGAGCGCATAATGCTGCCTCGCAATTTCGGTTATATCGAGCGCCCGTCGCATAGTTCCTTCCTGAACCGCCTGCATCTCTGCGTAGTGAGTGACGCGAGATGGGCAAAGCGTTCAATGAATTGTATAGTGCAGGTTAGGATGCATCCGACCCCCGCCGAATACATCGACTGGCTGCAGCCCTACCCCGAGCAGGTGCGCAACCTTTCCATCGCCACCCGCAACTCGATCGTAAGCCGAGCGCCGGACGCGACCGAGATCGTCGCCGATGCCTGCAACTCGGTAGCGATGTGCCTCACGTACACATCGACCCACGTTAAGAGCTTCGTCCACATCGCCACCGGCAGCGATCATGTCAACTTCGGGTTTACCTGCGGCGCTTCCTTGCCGGATCGACTCGGCCGGCTGGCCGGCAGCGGCAAGCAGATCAGGCACATGAAGCTGTGGAAGCTCGAGGATTTAGACGATCCGTACCTGTGGGAGATGTTCGACGAAGCTCACAACCGAGCCTTCCGCCCCGATCCGCCCCTTGCCAGGCAGACGCTATTCATGCTCTACGAGAACGCAAAGAAACGCCGCCCTGTCCTGTCATCCTGAGCCGAGTAA
>JBBREM010000068.1:0-14244 GCA_038202925.1 Fimbriimonadales bacterium
GTCTTCAGTAAGAAGAACAACTGGATCAGCCGCATCCCGATTGGCATCATCCTTGGGCTTTGGGCCGGCCAGCAGCCGCAGGCCTGGTGGAATCGCTACGGTCCGCAAATTGGCAAGAGCTTTCAGCCCATTTTGCCAACAACAGCCCAATTCTTTAAGCCCGGCATAACCGGATTGCCGCCGGATGAGATTGCACGCATCAACGGCCAGGTGTATTTCAGCCAGGCGATCACTAACCTCATCTTCATCTTCACTTTGCTCGCGGTTCTTAGCTACTTCCTATTCAGCTTCGACTTCAAGAGCCGCTTCATGCGGTTCATGACCACGAGCGGGCGCTGGCTTCTGATGATCGGCTTCGGCGCGATCTTCGGCTCCACCGTCATGATGCGATTCACACTGCTTATCGATCGGATGTACTTCATCTGGATTGAATGGCTTCGGCATGGGATTATCGACAAGATTTTCCACCAATAAGTGGCGGAGATAACCGTCCATGCGATTGTGCTGAGGCGCCGGGACTCGGGGGAGAGCGACCGGCGTCTCACCGTTTTGACGGCTGAGATCGGCAAGATCGACGTCGTCGCCAAAGGTGCGCGCAAGGCCGGCTCCCGGCTCGCCGGCTCATCCGACCCGCTGACGGTGGCTAAATTCAGCATCGCAACCGGGAAAAGGAACCAGTTCATCACCCAAACCCAGCCGCTGGCTTCCTTCAGAGGCCTGCGCACCGACTACGAGCGCCTTACCTTCGGCCTCGCCCTATGCGAGCTCTACTCGGCGGTCCTCCCCTTCGAGGAGCCCGCACCCGAGGCGTTCGAGCTGCTCATGCGCTCCCTGCAGCATCTGGAAAGCCATCCGAAGCCGGTTGTGGCTCTTGTCTGGTCTGAACTGCAGCTATTGTCGCTCAGTGGCTTCCTTCCCGCCTTCGATGTCGACGCGGTGACTGGCGGTCCGGTAAAAGAGGCCGAGCCCTGGCTCTCTCCCCACGCGGGCGGATATGTCAACGATGCGGACGCGATGCGCTACACCGACCGCCTCCGCACCAAGGCCGAGGTCCTCTACGGCCTCGCCCGCACCGCGCTGCTCGAAGAGCCTCCCGCGAATCTAAAGTTCGCCGTAGAAGCCCTATCCGCCCTTCTCCCCTTTTGGAGGCAAGTAGCCGACGCCCAGCTCCCCGCCAACGAATCCTGCGTCGCGGAGATCAAGCATAGCTGAGGGTGCGCGGACTTCAATCCGCTAGCTGGGAGCGCCGGCATCCTGCCGGCCCTGCGGAATATGCCGCAGCAACCAAGATGAAGGACCAAATAACCCAGCAACGATAGAAAAGTGTGAGTGAATGAAAGGAATGGAGTGAATCAACCTCGAACCAAGCGCCGCGAAACGCCGTCTTGAATCTCAGTTTTTGCTAAAACCGAAGCAGGAATGGGCCCCGAAAACCAAACGCCAAACTCAAGGCTTCAAACTAAGATCAATGGCTGACCAGAGATTTGAGCCAGTTCCGCTCCAAGGCGGCCTCCCGGCAATGGAGGCTGCCGGCGTGGGCATGGCTCTTGTCGGATACGACGGTCGCATCGTGCGAGCCAATCGAATGATCCGCGAGATGTTCGGCTCTAATGGGCAAGAGTTAATAGGTCAAGAATTCTCCGTTTTTGTGCCCGACGAGGATCGCATTGCCTTCCTGGAATCCTTTAGGAACGTTCACGAGGCCGGCGATCTCACCCATCGCGATTGGCGCATGCCTTTGCGCGGCGGAGAGCTAATTTGGGTTCGTGTTACTCCCTCCCTCGTCATGGGGGAAGATGGCACACCGATGGTCCTGACCGTCCTCACGGACATTTCCGACAGCCGAAGACAGCAAGACGCCTTGGCCGAGAGCCAGGCGCGCATGCGCGCCGTCGTCAACTCGGCCCTGGACTGCATCATCACGATGGATGAGGAGGGCCGGATATGCGAGTTCAATCCGGCGGCGGTTGACACCTTTGGGTACACCCAGAAGCAGGCACTCGGCAAGTACGTCGCCGACCTCATCATTCCTGAAGAGCTGCGAGAGAGCCACTGGCAAGGTCTACGGCGGTTCCTAACCACGGACAAGGCCAAGCTGATCGGGAAGCGAATCGAAGTCGAGGCCCTGCGCAGCGACGGTACTAGATTCCCCGTCGAGCTCGCCCTTTCCGTCGCCCGCGCCCCGGCAGGCACGTTTTTCACGGCCTACATCCGCGACATCGCCGACCGCAAGGGGGCCGAAGCAGAGATCGTGGAGCTAACAAGCACGCTCGAAAGGCGGGTCGAGGAGCGAACCGCGGCTCTGATGGAGGCGAACAAGGAGATGCAGGGATTTACCTATTCCATCTCTCACGACCTCCGCGCGCCGCTCCGGGCCATCATGTCCAGCAGCATGATCCTGCTTGAGGATCATTCGCAGAATCTGAACGAAGATGGCAAGACGGAGCTGCGCCGCCAGGCTCGCGCGGCTAAGAAGCTCGGTGATCTGATCGACGATCTTCTGAAGCTATCCCGCATTTCGCGCCACAATCTGGAACGCACGCTGGTGGACCTCTCCGAGCTTGCCTCCTCCATTATCGAGGACCTGAAGCGCGCGGACGCCGATGCCGAGTTCAGGGTTCAGGCGGACATGCTGGCGCATGCCGACGAGAATCTCATCCGATTGGCTCTTCAGAACCTGATCGAAAACGCGGTGAAATTCTGCAAGCCCGGCCAGACCCCCGTGGTTGAAATCGGCCAATCAGGCCCGGCGCAGTTTTTTGTGCGCGATAACGGCATTGGGATCGGCATGGAGTACGCGCACAAAGTCTTCTTGCCCTTCGAGCGCCTGGTGACCGATCAAGAATACGAAGGCACTGGCATCGGCCTGGCGAACGCCCAGCGCGTCATCGAGCGGCATAACGGCGAGATCAGCGTCGACAGTCATCTTGGCAAAGGCTCGACGTTCACCTTCACTTTGCCGGTCTAGTCATGCACATCCCGCTCCCCGAGCGCCTCCGCCCCAAGCGCCTGAACGAATTCATCGGCCAAGCGAAGATCATTGGCGTTGTCGGCAGCCTGGTGCGCTCCGCTCGCGAGAGCGGATTCTTTCCGTCGCTGATCTTCTGGGGACCGCCTGGCTGCGGCAAGACGACCCTCGCCCGCATCATCGCCGCCGAACTCGATCGCGAATTCTTCGAGTTTTCCGCCGTCAACACATCGATCAAGGAGATCGAGAAGATCATCCCATCGAAGGGCCAGCACTCGCTGCTGGACAAAGGCGCGCCGATCATCTTTCTCGACGAGATCCATCGCTGGAACAAGGCGCAGCAGGATGCTTTGCTGCCTCATGTGGAGAAGGGAAGCGTCGTGCTCTTGGGAGCGACGACTGAAAACCCATCGTTCAGTGTCATCCACGCGCTGCTTTCTCGCTGCCGCGTGGTCACGCTGCACCAGCTTCGCGAAGAAGACCTGCGAACAGTGCTCGAGCGGGGCGTGGAGGCCATCGATCGCGCGGTGACCGACGAAGCCAAGGAGTTCCTGATCGTCGCCGCCGCAGGGGACGCCCGCGTGCTGCTCAACGTGCTCGACATCGCCGCCCATCTTACGGCGGCGGGGCCGATCGAAGCGCAAGCCATCGAAGACGCCCTGCAGAAGCGGCAGCTCGCCTTCGACAAGGGAGGCGAGGAGTTCTACAACACGATCTCGGCGCTGCACAAGGCGGTTCGTGGCTCCGATCCCGACGCCTCGATCTACTGGCTGGCGCGGATGCTTGAATCCGGACAGGACCCGCTCTACATCGCGCGGCGCGTGATCCGCATGGCAAGCGAGGACATCGGCATCGCCGACCCGCAAGGACTCGTCATCGCCACCTCTGCCTATGAAGCCTGCGCGAAGGTCGGGATGCCTGAGTGCGCGCTCATGCTCGCGCAAGCTGTGGTGTATCTCGCCAAGGCGCCCAAGTCGAATCGGCTGTACACGGCTTACGGGAAGGCGGTGAAGGACGTTCAAGAATTTGGCAACCTTCCCGTCCCGCTCCACATCCGCAATGCACCGACGAAGCTCATGAAAGACGAGGGCTACGGTGAAGGCTACGACTATTCACACAGCGCCTCCGGGGAGAAAAAGGCCGGCATCGTCTATCTGCCGGATGACTTGAAGGATCGAAAGTATCTGTAAGTCTCGTCAACGATGACAACGGATAGGCGGGGTCATCCACGGCTTGCGTCGTCAAATGATAAGTGCGCTATCTGCACATCTCTTCCGAACGCCTCGCGCGATTGCTGTACCCCCAGACCTTAATCTTCTTAGGGATTCTGGTGGTGGCGCTAGTGGGCCTCTCCGTGCTCGTGCGCTCCCGGCTAACTCTGGAGACCGACTTGCGGATCACCCGCGACCTCCAGCTCTTGGACAAACCATGGCTTACGAAGATCGCAAAGTGGCTAACGTTTATGGGAAACAGTCTTACGCTCTGCTTGCTAGCGATCGGGGTGGCGGCGATTTCGCTGTTCACCGACCAGTCCCGCGCGGCATTCTTTGTCGGTGCCTCGCTGCTTGCGTTGCCGCTTAACGTGCTGATCAAGAACGTGTTCGACCGCGAGCGCCCCGGCGAGCTTGAGGTCCGCGTCCTTCCTGGGCCGAGGTGGGGTTTTAGCTACCCGAGCGGGCATTCGATGGGATCGGCCGCGTTCTATGGCTTTCTAGCGTTTCTCGTGTGGCTGCACATGACCGCTCTCGGGCCTCGCGTGGGGCTATTCACCTTGTTTTCCCTGCTGCCGGTCGGGGTTGGCGCGAGTCGGATATACCTCGGTGCCCATTGGTTCTCCGACGTTGTCGGTGGCATTACGGCGGGCACCGTTCTTGTGGCGGTTCTCGCCGTTCTTTATCCGGTTTGAACGCTTACTGCATCACGACTGGATATCGATTGAGCTTCGGATCGGCATAGGGCGAGTGCTGCCAGAAGAAGTCGAGCCGGGCGCGCGCGCTGCCGGCGAACGCCGGGTCTTTTAGCCGATCCTCGAATTCGGCTTTCAGCCGTGGGTCGGCGTCGAGCATCTTTCGGGCGATCGGCTCCATCGCGTAATCCTCGAAATACTCCTTCTGCTCGGTCACGGCGTTGAAGAAGCCCCAGCGAAACAGGGAATCTGGGGCGCGCGGGTCGAGCATGTGCGCCGCAAGCTTGCCAAGCGGCTGCTGGGTCGGCACCACCACGCTGCCCGCGAGCAAAGTCTCGCTGCTGCTCGTCTCAACCACCGTAAACGCTGGCTGGAACCGTCCTTCGAAGGGTGTCCGTGGGAATGTCACCTTCTCGAAGCGAAAGCCGCGAAACGTGCCCGTCATCGGTTGCCGCAGGGTAACCGTCTGGATCCCGTGCTGGCGCACGAGGTTAATCGCGCTTTGCCATTCGGCGGGAATGATGTAGGCCGCCGGAAGCTTGATGGTCAACCCCTGCTCGTAGTCGTCGGTGATCATCGAGGCGAACTCCATTGGAGTCCGCTCCCAAGCCGCGATTTTCCCGCCCGTGATTGGGCTATCCTGCGGGGCGTACTTGAATCCCATGAAGGTGAAAGGCTGCGCGGCCTTCGGCTTGCCCGCATCGAGCACAACCTGCGCGCCCGGCCGCACGGACTCATCGGCGCTCGCGATCATCTTCTTCAGCGCGGCGGCGTCGGAGTTGATCGTCTCGATCGTGTGCTGAACGACAGCATAAGTCGCTTCGACCCGCTGCTTGTAGGGCTTGAGCATGTGCGTCTCAACCAGCATCGTCGGCCGGTTCCGTGCCATGAAGTAGCCGGTCGAGTACCGCGGGGAGAAATCTTGGATGCCGATCGGCTTCGTCGGGTCGGCGCGGTCGCTGAGGTCGAAATATGGCGCGGTGAGAAAGCCCTCGCCGTCGCAGGTCGCCTTCACCCGTTTGTAGAGCGATCTAGCCCAGCCGGCGAGCGCAGGGTCCTGAGTCACCGTGATTGGCAGCGAGAGCATCACCGAATACTGATAATCGGACCCGTCGGTGGTGTGATTATCGAAGAAGAAGTCGGGATTCCAGGCCGCGATCAGCTTCAGCATGTTGCGCATCTCAGGGGCATCCGCTTTGATGAAGTCGCGGTTGAGGTTGAGATTGTTCGCGGTCGCGCGCCAGCCCATCTCCGTCGGGCCGTTCTGGTTGATCCGGTTGTAGGCGCTTCGCCGCTCATGGGCATCGACGCTGAAGATGGGGATGAGCACGAGGTTGCTGCCTTCGATGAGCCGATGCTGCTTTTTGCTGATAAGGATGTCCCGCGCCATCATGAGACAGGCGTCCTTGCCTTCGATCTCGCCGCTGTGGATGCCATTGTTGATGAACACCAGCGGTTTCTTGGATCGTCTCGCCGCGTCGCCCGAGAAGGCGTTCTCACTGCTCATGATGAGGGCCACCATGTCGCGCCCCTGCGGGCTTTTGCCGAATCGCACGACTCGCGCCTCTTTCGGATTCGCCCTGGCAAGGGCATCGCAGAACGCAACCGCCTCGGCGTAGTCACCGGTTTCTAGAAAGTTGCTGCGCTCGTATCGCAGACTGAGCTGCAGATTCTGGATGGGAGGAAGCATGGCGACCAGGAACATGCGTTCCTTTTACCCGCAGGTCAGTTCAGGCGGTGCGGCGAGCCCGCTGACGCTTCGGGGCAGCCCGTTCATAAAGCTTTACATACTCGCGGGCGCTCTTGTCCCACCCGTAATCTCCGGTAAGTCCGCGCGTGACGGCGTCATGCCACGAGGCTTTGCGATATGCCGCCACCGCCCGCGAGCAGGCTGCGACCAGTGAATCTGGCGTCGGCGTCTCGAAGACAAAGCCGTTGTCACCGTCGCGGACGGTGTCGGCGAGCCCGCCCGTGTTCCTCACCACGGGCACAGTGCCGTAGCGTAGCGCGATCATCTGGCCGAGGCCGCACGGCTCGAAGAGCGACGGCATGGCGAACATGTCGGACCCCGCGTAAATGGTGTGCGCGAGGTCTTCATCGAAAACCTCGAAGATGCGCAGGTGTTTCGGATACTTCTTCTCAAGCGCCCGGAAGGTTTCGGCGAGCGCGGGATCGCCGAGGCCCTGGACGACGAGCTGTATCGGCAGTTGAAACAGCGCGGGGGCAGCTTCCGCCAGCAGGTGCAGGCCCTTCTGCCAGCTCAGCCGCGTCACCGCGCCTACGACGGGCGCGCCCTTGATCGGCTTCAGACCGGCGAGTTGAAGCAGCGCCTCGCGGCATCGCGCCTTGCCCTCGGGCTTCGCCGCGCTGTAGTGGGCCGCAAGATGTGGATCGGATGCAGGGTCGAAATATGCAGTGTCGATACCGTTAAGAATTCCGGTCAGCCGGCCGTGAGCGGCAAGGTGCTTCATGAGCCCCTCGAGTTTGCAGCCGAACTCGGGCGCCTGGATCTCCTTGGCATAGGTGGGGCTGACCGTGTTCACTTGGTCGCTGTACACGCAGCCCGATTTCAGAAAATTGACGCCGCCCCACGTCTCCAGCTTCTCCGGGATGAAGAGCGAGCGAGGCAGATTGAGGGCATCTAGTATCTCGATGCCGAACTCTCCTTGAAAGGCGAGGTTGTGAATCGTGAAGACTGCCGCGCTTGACAAATAAGTTGTGGCGAACCTCTCGCGCATGAGCACGGGGATGAAGCCGGTGTGCCAATCGTTACAGTGCACCACGTCCGGTGTCCAGCCGAGGGCTTCGGCTAGCTCAAGAACCGCGGCGCTGAAGAAGAGATACTGCTCGATCCCCGGCGTGTAGATGGACTCGCTCGACGTCGCCGAGCGAAAGTAGCGCGAGTGGCCGATGAAGTAGATCGGAACCGTGTCCATGTATCCGCGCTTGATCGTCGCAAGTTCAAGCCATGTGCTGTTGATCTGCACGGGCTCATTCTCGGCGACTGTCTCCAACTCCCAACGGGAATCGTCCTCGATCATCGCGTAGAGGGGCATCACGACGCGGACGTCGTGCCCCTGCTTTAAGAGCTCCTTGGGAAGCGATCCGGCGACATCGGCGAGCCCCCCTACTTTCGCGTAGGGAGAAACTTCGGCGCTGACAAAGAGAATCTTCAAATCGGGTCCTTAGCGCAAACGCGCCGCCGGAATCGGCGGCACTTGTTTTCGACTGGCAAGGCGGGAGCGCACGTTCCATCCCTGACGAGCGGAATTATGGACGCCCTTGGGGTTGAGAATGATTCGGAGCTCTTCTTTGCTGGACCCGAGGTCCAGTAGGGGACAGGAATGTCCCCGCCACCGGGTTATCTCTAGTATTCAGAAAACCTTGAAGACACAAGGAACGGACGGAGGCCGAACGAGGCGAGTCGTTTATGGACTAGTGGCTCATAAGGGGAGCAGTGGCGGGGACATTCCTGTCCCGGTCTCCGGCGAAGCCGGAGCTCTTCGTTGCTGGACCTGCGGTCAAGTCGGGAAATTCTAACCAAGTTCCTGCAGGAGCGTATCCGCCCACTCCCAGGGGTGCCCGTCATCCTCGTGCTTGCAATAGATGTAGCACGGCTTGCCAGTCGACGCGAAGTATCGCGCCCACTCCTTCAGCTTCTCGTCCGTGTATTCGGTGCGCCGGAGCCTCGCATAGTGGAAGGAAGCGGTGTCCCGGCGCTGCGCGGCCTTCTCGTCGGTATCTGAGGCAACCCAGGCAACGCCATGCGCGCGGAGCATTTCATCGACGGCCGGCTCGTGCCAGGAATCGTTTCGGAATTCAATCGCGAACTCCAGCGGGTGGGGAAGGGAAGCCGCGTCTTCGATCTCCGTCGGCAGGCTTTCGAGAAAGCCTTGCAGGCGCTCGTCGCTGCGTTTCATTTGAGGCGGGAGCTGGATGAGCAGCGGTCCAAGCTTTCCGGCTGTGGCGAGTGGGCCAAGCCGTTTCAACATGAATTTGAGCGAATCGATCGTCTCGATCTTCAACCGGCCCACATGGGTGATGTTGCGGTGCAGCTTGAAGCTGAAGCGGAAGTCTTCGGGCGACTTGGCAAGCCACTCCTCGACCGCCTTTTCGCCGGGCATCCGGTACCAAGTGCCATCCATCTCGACCGCGTCGTAGCGCGAGATGTAGTGCTCCAGAAACTGGGCCTGCTGGATCTCAGGCGGATAAAACCGCCCCTCGCCCTGCCACGGCTTGTACGAGTAGCCCGAAAGACCGATCCACGCCCTCACTGCTTGTAAGTGCACTCCAGAATGACGTCGTGGATCTCCACCCGGGTGCGAAGCACCTTGGCGACATTCTCCATCTCCGCTTTGATGTCAAGGATATTGTTGCCCGGGATCGCTCGCACGACTCCCCGGATGTGCAACACCCCGTGCATACAACGCACGTCGGCTTGCGCTACGTCGATGCCGCGACGACCCAGAACAGCACGGGCGCCTTTGGTCCCGCGAACATCTTCTTCTTTGTTGGCCTTGGCCATTGCTGCATTCTACGGCAAGTTGGGTGTTGGGTGTCGGGTGTCAGCTGAGGGTCACCAATCCACAATCCACAATCCACAATCCACAATCCACAATCCCCGACACCCGACACCCGACACCCAATACACAAAAAGGCGCCCCGGCGATTGCCGGGGCGCTTTGACGTGCGGGATGCCGAGTTATTCCGGCTTGCCGTCGTCCTCGTCGACTGTGATCCGCTTCTTGCTCCGGGTTGCGTCGGAGGCATGCTCCTCGGCGATCACTTCGGGGATGCTCTTCTCTGCCTGATCGTGCGCCATCTCGGTGGCCTTCATCATCTCCGTCGAGAGCGACCCTCGCTTGGAGAAGTAGATCGAGATGATCAGCAGAAGGAGCGAAACGCCGGTGATGACGCTCAACACCGTGTTGCCGAAGGGTCGGATGATGAAGGGAGCGAGAAGCAGCGCGACCAGGTTCATAACCTTGATCAGCGGGTTCATCGCCGGACCGGCGGTGTCCTTGAACGGATCGCCGACGGTGTCGCACACGATGCCCGCCTTATGAGCTTCGCTACCCTTGCCGCCGTAGAGGCCATCCTCGATGATCTTCTTCGCGTTGTCCCACATACCGCCGGAGTTCGCGAGAAGCACCGCCAGCAACTGGCCGGACAGGATCGCGCCGGCGAGGAATCCGCCGAGCGCCTGCGCGCCTACCAGGTTATAGGGATGGCCACCGATCATCGTCGGCTCCTTGCCGATCGAGAAGCCAAAGGCCACCGCGATGGGAAGGAAGATGGCCAGGATGCCTGGGCCAAGCAGCTCCTTTTGAGCCGCCGACGTTACGATCGAAACGCATACGCCGTAGTTCGGCTTGCTCGTTCCCGCCATGATGCCCGGGTCCGCCTTGAACTGCCTGCGCACCTCGTTGATCAACTGAAAGGCCGCGCGGCCCACCGCATTGATCGCGAAGGCGGAGAACAGATAAGGCGCGGCACCACCGATGAGCAGGCCAAGGAAGATCTCGGGAGTATCCAGCCGCAGGCCGATGACTTCCAGCTTCGCATCATGCAGATACGAATGGTACAGAGCGACGGCGGCGACGACGGCGGTTGCGATCGCAAAGCCCTTGGTGAGAGCCTTGGTCGTATTGCCGGCGGCGTCGAGCCGCTGAACGGCCTTTGAGCCCGTCTCGCTGTCGTGACCCGCGCCTGACATCTCAAAGACGCCCTGCGCATTGTCGGAGATCGGGCCGAAGGTATCCATCGCCAGCACGTAGCCGGTGGTGGTCAGAAGACCGAGCCCAACCAGCGCGATGCCGTAGAAGCTCAGAATAGGCGAGCCGTACTCTGCCGGGCTGAAAAGATACAGCGGGACGAGCAGCGCGATGACGATTGCGACAACCATGAAGACCGAGGATTCCGCCGCGTAGGCGAAGCCCTGGATGATCATCGGAGCCGGGCCCGCGCTCGAAACGCCGGCGACTTCCTGGGTCGGGCGTTTGTGCGTTGAGACGTAATAGTCGGTTAGCCATTCGATGGCGAACGCCATGAACACGCCGAATGCAATTGCGATAAAGAAGTCATACCAAGGGACATCCTTGTGCTCGACACCCGCCATGGAGTGATCGAGCTGCTGGACCATCGGCTGGCCGCTGTTGCCCACGTTGGCCGGATCCTGGTTCTTCTTGAGAATGTCGGTGATCTGCTCGGGCGTTGCCTCGATCACGCGGGTTACGCCGAAGGCAGAAACCTTCGGAATATCCTCAATCGGCATGTCCGCGCCGATTGCGACGTTGCCGTTGCCGTCGGCATAAAGTGCCGCCGGATATGACTTGGCGATCTTGATGCCGTTGGGCCCGCCCTTCGCCTTGAGGTCCTCGAAGTACTGCCTATGCATCGGGCCAGCGTAGAAGGTCTGAGGCTTCGGTGCGGGCTGACCTGGGGTCGCCGGAGCCGAGCGCTCATATTCCACCACGACTAGGTCCAGATCGCCGGCGGTAAACGCGTCCTTGAGGCTGACAAACTTCGGATTTGCGCCTTGGGCGTTGATCGTCTGCTCTTCAGCCTGCGATCGAGGAATCTGCCGGATCGAGTACTTGAGCGCGGGGTTTTGGCTCTGTGGATCAAGCTGCGAGAAGCCGGCGAGGATCTTATAAGGAATCGCGTTGCCTTGCTCGATCGCGAAGTCATTCTGCAAAAGCTGCATGATCGCCTGGCTCTTGGCCTGGTCGGCGCTCGTGCCGGGGGGAGCCTGGTCGGGCTGCTGATCGGCACCAATCGCCTTCAGCGAGGAATCGCCGGCGAGCAGCTTGGGCGATACCGTCCATGGCTCGTTGGTCCCGGCTAGGTGCTGGCGCGCCGCGACGGCAAGCTTCGCCTGACGCTGATGAAGCTCATCTGCGGTGACGAGGCGGCTCGTGGCGAGCGGGGTCTTGCCGCCCATCATGTACCAGGCGAGGAAGGCGGTGGCGAGAAGGGCGATGCCCGCGGAGGCATAAAATCCTTTTCGGATCGCCTTCAGGGGATCGGCGTCCAAGTCGTCGGAACCGCGCACGGCGAGAATTCCGATAGCCGAGGCCACAATGCCAACGCCTCGAGCCATGAGGGCAAAGAGGATGAGACGCATCCACGTCTGCGTATCGAAGATCTCCGCCGTGGCCGCGCCAAGCACGATTGCGGCAACGAGCGTGACTTCGTAGGATTCGAAAATGTCCGCCGCCATACCGGCGCAGTCGCCGACGTTGTCGCCGACATTGTCCGCGATGGTCGCGGGGTTGCGGGGGTCGTCTTCGGGAATGCCCGCCTCGACCTTGCCGACAAGGTCCGCGCCGACATCGGCCGCTTTGGTAAAGATGCCTCCACCAACACGCATGAAGAGCGCGGCAAGCGATCCGCCGAAGCCGAAGCCGACCAGCAGCATCATCGCGGATGGGCCGCCAAACATGAGAATAATCGTCGCGCCCAGCAGGCCCATGCCCACCGTGACCATGCCCGCTACCGCGCCGCTGTGGAACGCGACTTCCAGCGACTTCTTGTAGCTGGAGAGCGCCGCATGAGCGGTACGCATGTTGCCGTTGACGGCCATGAGCATGCCGGTATAGCCGGCGATATAGGAAGCCGCCACGCCGCCAATGAAGGCGATCGAGACAAAGATGTTGTTTTGTAGGAAGTACAGGCCAACCGCAATCGCGGCGACGAACCAAACCATCGTCATGATTTGGCGCTTCAGATAGGCAAGCGCTCCTTCACGGATGGCGAGGCCGACTGCCTGCATCTTCTCATTTCCGGGAGAAGAGGCAAGAACGCTTCGGCTCATAAGTGCAGCGAATATCAGCGCCGCGATGCCAAAGCCAATGGAAATCCACAGGTACGTGGTGCCGCCGTTTTGCGAGAAATCCAGTCGGACATCTGCTTCGCCGGCAAAGGCTGCGGTCGGGATAAGGGCACCAAAGAGCGATAGGACAATCGCGGTGAGCGCTCGGGGCGACGCGGTAAGCCGGCGCACCCCTTCACGAAGTAATTTCATCTCGTTAAGTCGAACCTCCTGAATCTTGCGCTTCCGTGCGAGGGTGCACTTGGCCGCTCATCGAAACGAGCCATTAGTCTACCAGTTCAGGACGCGTATTTTGAAGTAGATAGCGCCAGGCAGATTGAGGGTTAGGCATTGCGTCCCACGCAATCCAAAATCCAAAATCCCTAAAGGGCCTTCGAGTCAGTAACCGCTCCATGGGTCTTGAGCTGAATCGCTAGCATCTCGGCCTTTTTCTTTGGAATTCCCGTGAGCAGCACCTGCGGCAGGTTCTGCAGGATGTCTTTGACCTGGTTCCGGTTCAGCGCCAGCATGTGCTGCAGGCACGAGATTAGCTCTTCCGACCCGTGCTCGAAACCTACAATGGACAGTTCGTACGAGCGCTCGTCGTCGACGACGGCGAATAGGGAATGGATCGGCTCCGTTCCGTCTCCGTGGGTGATCGGGATCTCGTGGTTGCAGTTCTCACAAAGCAGGACGAGCGATTTGTCGCTGAACCAGTTCGGCTCCCGGCAGTTGCCGCAAAGCACGCGGTAGACCGGGAGCACCGCGCCATCCTCGACCGGGATCGAGCGATTGCATCCGATGCATCTGAAGTCGAAATTGGGGAGTTTCGAGAGCAGGTTCGTAACTTCGCAGTATGGGCAGATCACCTCGATATGGGTGACTTTTCGAATTTGCCAAGCTGTGTAAACCGCGTTTCCGAAACATCCGACGCCGGAGGCAAGGAGAACGTAGGATAGCCAAATAAGTGGCCCACCCTCCTGGTTGTAAACCCACAGGAGCCCACCAAGGCTCAGCAGCGCGAGGCCGATGAACCCATAAATGAAGGCGGTTTCAGAGCGTTGTTCGACGATGTCGGTGCTGCGTTCGACGCTACCCATACAGTCCTCCTGAAGTGGACCCAATCAAAGTATAACCATGGGCCCGCCGATCGCCAAACCCGTGAGCGCCTCAGTGAGGGACGTCTCGAATCTTCCTTATGAGTCCCGATTCGTCTGTAGGCCATAAATTCTCGTCCGCGGGCCGCGCCGGCACGATCAGGACTTGCCCTTTGCCTTGCGGAAGGGCGGTGAAGCCATACTGCGCTCCGAGGTCCTCCAGAACCTGCGCGGCGGGGATCCCTGCATAGTCGAGCCGGACATCGACACGCGGCATGTTGGGAGCGAACTCCGCCTTGAGATGAGCCGAGTTGCAAACCATGACCAGGGCAGCCTGGAGGGGCGCGCTTTCGACTTTCAAGGTGATGAGGTGCTGAAGCGGATCTTCCTGAGCAGTTGGCTGCGACGAGTTATCGGTCGTCACCACGACGTCCGGCTTGTTCGGCCCGTCAGTGTGCAC
>JBBREM010000069.1:0-14099 GCA_038202925.1 Fimbriimonadales bacterium
GACCGAGGGATCGTGGTCGTCACTCACTATCAGCGGCTTCTCAATTACATCATTCCCGACTTCGTCCACATCCTGATGGATGGCCGCATCGTCAAGAGCGGTGGAAAGGAACTGGCCTTGGAACTCGAAGAAAAGGGCTACGCGTGGATCGAGGAGGAACTCGCCGCGCGGGCGTAGTAGCAGCCGCTAATTTTGAAGATGATCGACTTGCAGACACGTCCCCACAGCGTCATCGAGAACTGGGCCAAGCTGCGCGGACTGCTAGGCGCCCACGGCCCGTCGTCGCTCCAGCAGTTCCGGCTGGACAGCTTTCTTCGCTTTGAAAAGGTCGGCTTCCCCACTCACCGCGACGAAGAATTCAAGTACCTCTCGCTGCGCTCCCTAGAAGAATCCTCGTTCGAGCCCGCCTACGGCGCGACCGTGGTGCGCGAGGACATCGCCAAGACCGTCCTCGCCGACATCGACGCGATCACCCTTACCTTCGTGAACGGCCAATATGCGCCGGAGCTGTCCAGCTTCTCGCCAGTTCCCGACGGCGTCTTCATCGGCCCCCTAGAGGACGCGTTTGAAACCGTTCCCGAACTGGTCGAAACTCATCTCGGAAAAATCGCTTCGCTCGATGGCAAGCTCGGCAGCAGCAACGACGAGCGGTTCGTCCACCTCAACAGCGCCTACATCACGGAAGGCGCGTGCGTCGTGATACCCAAGGGCGTCGCGCTGGAAAAGCCGATTCACCTGCTTTACGTCAGCAAGGCGGATCACGACCGGTTCGTCGCCTTCCCCCGCACGCTGATCGTGCTGGCCGAGCACACCGAGGCGAAGATCGTCGAGACCTATCTTGGCTTGGAGGGCGACTACTGGACCAACGCCGTCACCGAAGTCGTCCTTGCCAAAGACGCTATCCTCGAACACACGATCTATCAGCACGAGACCGACGGTTCGACCCACATGAAAGCCGTTTATGTGCATCAGGAAGAAGGCAGTACGTACACCTCAAACAACGCCAACTTCGGCGGCAGTATCGTGCGCAATGATCTGAACGTATGGCTGAACGGCGAGCACACCGAGACCTGGCTCAACGGGGTCAACCTCGCGACCAACAGTCAGGTCGTTGACAACCACACGCGCATCGATCACGCCAAGCCAAACTGCAACTCGTTTGAAGTCTACAAGGCGATCCTGCGAGACAAGTCAATCGGCACCTTCAACGGAAAAATCTTCGTCTACGAGGACGCGCAGAAAACCGACGCCAAGCAGACCAACCAGGGCATCCTGCTCTCCCCCACCGCTACCTTCAATACGAAGCCGCAGCTCGAGATTTTCGCCGACGACGTGAAATGCACCCACGGCGCCACCGTCGGCCAGCTTCGCGAGGACGCCCTCTTCTACCTCCGCGCCCGCGGCATCCCTCAGAAGCAGGCCCAGGCGTTGCTCGTCTATGCCTTCGCCGCCGAGGTGCTGGAGAAGATCACGATCGCGTCAGTTCGAGACGCGCTAGAGAAAGTGTTGTTCGAAAAGCTGAACGAGACGGAGGCTCTGCCCGAATGAGTCCACTCCCTCAAAGTGGTTCGTCTTTGAGGGAGTGGGTTGGGGGTGGGAGATTCGAATGAGGGTAGCTTCACAAACCCGCGGTTTAGATATCGATAAGATCAGGATGGACTTCCCCATCCTCCAAACCCTAGCCAATGGCAGGCCGCTCGCCTACCTCGACAACGCCGCCACCTCGCAAAAACCCCTTGCCGTGCTGAACGCCATGGACTCCTTCTGGCGCGAAGCCAATGCCAACGTTCACCGAGGCGTTCACTATCTAAGCGGAAAGGCCACCCAGCAATTCGACGATGCGCGCGAGACCGTGCGCCAGTTCGTCAACGCCGTCTGCACCTCCGAAGTCGTATTCACGAAGGGCTGCACCGAGGCGATCAATCTCGTCGCCAACTCCTTTTCCTCGCCCGTCTCGATGTGGTTGGGCCAAGGCAAGCCGTTTGAACCCGGCGATGTGATCCTCCTCAGCCAGATGGAACACCACAGCAATATTGTGCCCTGGCAACTCGCTGCCGCCAAGACCGGCGCGACGATCAAGGTCATCCCGATGTTCGACAATGGCGAGCTGGACCTCGACGCCTACGCGAAGCTGCTGAAAGAGAATCGCGTGCGGATGGTGGGCGTCGTGCACGTCAGCAACTCGCTCGGCACCGTTAACCCAGTCAAGCAGATGGCGAAGATGGCGCACAACGCGGGAGCGCTCATTCTCGTTGACGGCGCTCAAGCCGGTCCTCACCTGCGGATCAACGTCGCCGATCTCGATCCCGACTTCTACACCCTCTCCTGCCACAAAATCTACGCCCCGACCGGCGTCGGGGTGCTCTACGGCAAGGAAGAGCTGCTCAAGGCGATGCCGCCTTACCAAGGCGGCGGCGACATGATCCGCACCGTTTCCTTCGAGCAAACCACCTTCGCCGATCCGCCCGCCAAGTACGAAGCCGGGACGCCCAACGTCGGCGGAGTCATCGGCCTCGCCGCAGCGATCGACTACATCCGCTCGCTCGCGCCGGATGTTCCAACTGGCGCCCAGCGTCTCGTGTCGGTTGAAGACGCAAAGTCGGCGATTAGGCAGATGCGCCTAGAAATGGCCACCTTCACGTCGGTGAAGCCCGATCGCAAGGAGCCGCTCCAGGAGGCCTTCGACGCCATCGCCGCGCAGGAAAACGACCTCACGGCCCACGCGACATCGAAGCTGCTGCAGATTCCGGGCCTCAAAATCACCGGCACCGCTGCTGACAAAGGCTCGGTCGTCGCCTTCACCCTCGATGGCGTTCACCCCCACGACATCGGCACCATCCTTGACAGCGAGGGCGTGGCGATCCGTGCCGGCCATCATTGCTGCATGCCCCTCATGCAGCGCCTAGGAGTCCCCGCCACCGCCCGCGCCTCGTTCAGCTTCTACAACACGCGCGAGGAAGTCGATGCGCTGGTAGCGGGCGTCCTTAAGGTTAAGGAGATGTTCGCATGATTTTGGGAGTGGGCAGATGAACGACCTCCGCGAACTGTACCAGGAGATCATCCTCGATCACAACCGCCACCCGCGCAACCGCGGCAAGCTCGATGACGCCAACCGTGAAGCCGAGGGCCACAACCCGCTCTGCGGCGACCAGGTCACCGTCACGCTGCTCACCGAGGGCAACTCGGTCATGGAGATCGCCTTCGAAGGCCAAGGCTGCGCCATCTCGACCGCCAGCGCCTCTCTCATGACGGAGGCGGTAAAGGGCAAGTCCGTCGAAGAAGCCGAGCGGATATTCCGCCAGTTCCAAGAAATGGTCACCCAGACCAGCGCCCCGAAGGACTATCCCGAGCTCGGCGACCTCGAAGTCCTCGCGGGAGTGCGCGAGCACCCCGTCCGCATCAAATGCGCCACCCTCCCCTGGCACACGTTGCATGCTGCTCTAGTGGGCGATGAGAAGGTGAGCACGGAGTGAATTTGGAATTTGGAATTTGGAATTTGGAATTTCCCGCACCCAACAGTTCGGGCCACGATAGTCGCGCAGCGAGCCGCGAATGGTCAAATTCTAAATTCAAAATTCAAAATTCCAAATTGGGAGCGTCAGCTCATGCCTGAGCCCATCCGCAAGGTCGAAACGGAGGAGCCGCGCAAGCTGAACGCGATCGAGAAGAGCCTCTTCTCGAACGAAGTCGCCGAGCATATCAAAACGGTCTACGACCCCGAGATCCCGGTCAACGTCTACGACCTTGGCCTGATCTACGACATCCAGGTCGACGACGACAAGAACGTGCACGTCGTCATGACCCTAACCTCCCCCATGTGCCCGGTCGCAGGCAGCCTCCCCGGCGAAGTCGAAGAAGCGGCGCGCCAAACCCCCGGAGTCGGAAAAGTATCCGTCGAGCTCACCTGGGAGCCGCCCTTCACCATCGACCGCATGCCGGACGACGTAAAATTGATGTTGGGGCTGTTATGAATTTGGAATTTGGAGTTTGGAATTTGGAATGGCCGGAAGTGCCGAGCTATCTCGGCCCCTGCGCCATAGTGTCAAGAATTCCAAATTCCAAATTCCAAGTTCCAAATTGGAGGCGAAGCCGATGAAGTTCTCCACCCAAGAGGAATACGGCCTCCGCTGCCTGATCCAGATCGCCAAGCACGGCCCTGACGCCTCGACGACCATTCAAGGCATCAGCCGCGCCGAGGGGCTCACGACACCGCACGTCGCCAAGCTCCTCATGATCCTGCGCAAGAGCGGGTTCATCCGCAGCACGCGCGGACAAGCCGGCGGCTACACGATTGCGCGAGATCCGAAGGAGATCGTCGTCGGTGATGTGCTCGAGGCCCTCGGCGGCAAGCTCTATGACGAATCATTCTGCGAGCGCCACGTAGGAAGCCATGAAGTGTGCTCACACTCCGTCGGTTGCGCGGTGCGGACTCTATGGGAGAACGTGCAGAGCGCGATCGACTCAATCGTGAGGAATATCACCCTCGCCGAGCTGATGCGTGAATCGAACGTGGAGTTCTTCTCCGAGCCGCCTAGAAAGGACAAGGTTCTAACTTAATGGATTTCCCAATCACCGTCAGTGAAAAGGCAATCGCGCAGATCAAGCGGCTTGTCGCGAGGGACGGCCGCGACGGCGTCTTCCTGCGTGTTGGGGTGAAGGGCGGCGGCTGCTCCGGATTGGAGTATCTGCTCAAGCTCGATACGGATCGCAAGCCCATCGACAGCAGTGTCCTGTTCGATGGAGTTGAGGTGGTATGCGACTCGAAATCAGCCAGATTTCTGTCCGGGGCAGCCCTCGACTACACGGGCAATCTGATCGGCGGCGGCTTCCAGTTCGACAATCCCAACGCCCAACGAAGCTGCGGCTGCGGCACGAGTTTCACGCCCAAGATCGCATCATGACTTCGTTTGCCGAGGTACGCGACAGAAAAGACTTGATGTTGGCGTGCCTAGCTGGAGGACTGCTTTTCCTCTGCGGTTCAGCTTTTGTGCTTTGGCTCCCGTTCTGGTGGCCGTTCCTGCTGACCCACTCGGTCGGCGCAGGCCTGATATTCTTAGCCGGCCGCAGTTCTAAATCGCGATGACGAATCCAGATGAGATTGCCATTGTCCGATACGCACCGCAATGGCGGCAAGCTTTTCGGGATATCAACGTCGCATGGATCACCAAGGACTTCGCGCTCGAAGCCGAAGACCTGAAGCTGCTCGAGAATCCCGAAGAGATCCTCGCCTACGGCGGCATGGTCTTCTTCGCCATCGAACGCGAAGAAGTGCTCGGTACGGCCGCGCTCATCAATCACGGTGGCGAACATGAACTCGCCAAGATGTGCGTTAAGGAGCCCGCTCAGGGCCAAGGCATCGGCGAACTGCTCTGCCGAACCGTAATCGACTGTGCGCGTGAATTGGGCGTCACCGAAATCGTTCTTGGGACAAACCGCGCCCTCGCCCCAGCCCGTCGCTATACGAAAAGCTGGGGTTCATCGAGGTCCCGCTCGTTCCGAGTCCATTTGTGCGAGCAAACGTTCGCATGAAGCTCGTGATTAGTTAGGTTCGCCAGAAACGACGCTGCGAACAATCCAGCCGACTTTCAACAATTGTCATCCCGAGCAAAGCCGAGAGATCGAAATATCTAGGGCTCATCGGATCGCCGAACCTATTGCAGTAGCGGCGATCCTTCGACTTCGTCGCTCGCACGGCTGGCGTCTCGTTCAGGATGACGGCGATGTGGCTGACGTAGACCAGGTATTCCAAGCCGCCATCTGAGCGGCCAGTCACTGAGCGGGATCGCAAACTAGAACAGCTTCGCGCCGTTCGGCACCGGGTGCGTCGGGGAAATCAGCGCTACCCGCCCCTCCTCGTCGGCAAAGCCAGTCACGAGGCACTCAGACATGAACCCAGCGATTCGTTTCGGCGCGAAATTAATTACTGTCACGATCTGCCGTCCGATCAGCTCCTCCGGAGAGTACAGGTCAGTCACCTGGGCAGAAGATCGCCGCAGGCCAAGCTCGCCGAAGTCGACCGTCAACTTGTAAGCCGGCTTGCGAGCCTCGGGAAAGGGCTCGACGCCGACAACCGTGCTCGCGCGAAGCTCCACGCGCTCGAAATCAGCCCAATCAATAAGGTCCATCCTGGAGCGGTTTACCCGTAACCGTCCCCGTCTTCGATGCCGATAATGGCTTAGTAGTCGTCGCTACTGAGAAACCAATGGGCAAGTCGGCATACGAGAGATTCATTGACGCGAGGGTCCGGCTCCAGCGGCTGAGCGACCAACGCATCTTCTCAGCTTGGGTCGTTACCCTGGACGATCAAGAGATTGAGATCTCATCGAATGAGCCCATCCCGCTCTCGCCTGGGCAACGCTTCCTTTTCCAAATACAGGGCCCTGACGAGGACGCGTACGTGCTTGCAAACAACACGGCGGCCAGCAGATTTGAAGTCACATCTTCCATCCAGCTTCGCCCAGCGAGCCAGAAGCATCGCAAGGCTCTTGATGCGCTCAAAGCGACTCTCGCTTATGACGGCAAGGACTGCGACGTCTTGGTCGCCGATGGTTCCGCAGGCGGCATTGGCGTACTGAGCTGGGAAGAGTTGAAGAAGGGTTCAACCGTCGAGATTCTGATCCAGCTGCAGCCCCTCCAGGCAAGATTCACCTGTGAAGTGCGCCACTGTCGCCCAGAGCCTCAAAGCATCGGGGCATACCGGATTGGGCTCGTCTTTCAGAACCCGGACCAATCGACTTCGGAAGCCTGGCGAAACTTGCTTTACCCGGCTGCCTAACCGTTGGACAGCTTGGTTCCCTCGATGCGATTCTTCTCGACGTAATCGCGCCAGTTCCCCGGCACATCCGTATCGACGAAGATTGCCGTCACCGGGCACTCGGGCTCGCAAAGGCCACAGTCGATGCACTCATCGGGATTGATGAAGACCATGTCGTCGCCCTCGTAGATGCAATCCACCGGGCAGACGGTCATGCAGGACTTGTCTTTTACGCCGATACACGGCTCGGTAACAACGTAGGGCACTCCCTACAATTTACCTCGCGGCGAACCTACAGCAGGAGCTTATCGCACTGCCGCTGGAACACGGAGTGGACGAATTCGGCAATCGCGAGTCTCTCTTCATGCGCCTCGGGGCAGAAGCGTATTCCGCTCGCCACCAATTCAGTCTGATCGACGAGGGCGCTGTGCATCACCTCGCCGGCAAGGACAATCGGGCTCTGATGTAGGCGGCCAATCTCGACGCGGCAGATGCTGCCGACGGGCAGCGTCTCTTTCGAGCGCAGTTGAATGCCACCCAGGCCGATATCGACGATCACCGAGTTGACCGGATCATTACTGGCCGCGAAGACCAGGCAGTAATCCAACACCTCATATCGCAGGTACCGACGCTTATCGCTCGCTTTGCTATAGCCCAAGTTTCATTTCCCTCTAAGCAGCCTCATCGAGCGCGGTGCGCCATAGCACGCCGTCTCTCAATACGATATCGGCGAGAACGTCCACGATCTTTCCGTCGAGGATGCCTTTCTCCACGTCATTGCGCAAAATGGTGATCGCCCGGTCGATATCCATAGCCGACCGATAGGCGCGGGTCGATGTCAGCGCGTCGAAAACATCCGCAACGCTGGCGATCCTCACCAGCAGGGGTATTTCATCACCCGCCAGCCCCATTGGGTAGCCGGTTCCGTCCAGCCGCTCGTGGTGATAGAGAATGATCGGAATACAGTCCTCAAAGACCGGTATGCCGCGCACCATCGTCGCGCCGATCGTGGGGTGAGTCTGGATGACTCGAAATTCGTCGTCCGTCAACTTGTCGGGCTTCATCAGAACCGCGTCGGGTATGCCGATCTTGCCGATGTCGTGAATGAGCGTGCCTCGTTGGAGAATCCGCAGGTCTTGCGCGCTGATTCCCAACGCCTCGCCGATGCGCAGGCTGTACTGCATCACCCGCTCCGAGTGGCCGGCAGTGTACTTGTCCTTCGCTTCGACCGCTTTCACCAGACTTCGGACCATCGCCTCAAAGTTCTCTTCGAGATCGGTCAGCGCCTTGCTGAGCAGCATGTTCTTCGCCTGAATCTCGCGGTTGCGCAACTCCAGCTCTTGCGAAGTTTGAACGAGGCTGGTGACGTCGACAAAGAAGCCGAGAAGATTATCGATGCCCTCTTCTTCCATCCGAACCCAAACGCCGCGCGTCTCATAGTGCCGAATCTCATCGGAAGCGTAATGCACGCGGAATTGGAGGTGGAACGCCTCGCCGTTGGCTTCCGCCGACTTGAAGGCCGTCTTCAGCATATCCAGATCTTCGTCGTGAACGACGCGCTCCAACGCCATCATGCGATCCTCGCCGGGAAGGCGAGTTACCAAGGTGTCCCATGCGCTATTTGAACTCTCGATTAAGCCTTCATCGTAGGTGAAGAAGCCAATAGGGAGGTTGGTCGCAACCTGCTCATACGCCACTTGGTGGCGTTGGCTATCGTGGCGGGCGATCATCAGCTCTTGCTGTTGCCGCATCGCGCTTCTCACCAAAATAAGGGCGCCAAACGCAAGAAACACCGCCAGAACGAATGTGGAGTTAAGGTTGCTGTTGACAAATTCCGTATCGAGGCGGATTTGATTTCGCGCGCTAAGTTCCTGCGTCGCCTTTTTCTTGATCGCGATAAGCGATTGCCACAAGGGCTCCTTCCAATCCTTCTCAGGCCCTTCTGCGGCTGATTGCAAGATGCCTGAGACCCATACAAGCCCATCGGCCTCGGCGGAAGTGGATAGGATTCTTAGTGTCGCAACCTTCCGCTTATCATCCTTCAGAAGTGAAATGATGCTGCTCCGATATTGTTCGAGCGCTGCCGACCGGTTCAGGGAAGTCGTTTCATCCGCCTTGAGCTGCCCCATCTGGATTTGGCCGTAAGCTCCGAGGCCCATAACCGCGCAGGCCGAGCCCGCGAGTCCCAGCTCGAGCAATGTGGCCCGGAAAACGCCCTTGGACGAGCTCGCGCCGCGTAGCCAGGCTTCAGTCCGGGACGATCTCACCAGTTGGCGCACGACGATGACTGAAAACAGAGCGCCGAGGATAATGACCGCGATCGCGCCAAAGGTCGAGGCACGCTCGATCGCATGGACATGGGCCGTGATCTCCCGAGCATCGCCGTCCACTCCGAGGACCGCGAGCACATGACCCGTCCGATCCACCAAGGGCGCATAAGCGCTAAAGAACGGCCCGACGCGATCCGTTACAATTTCCTCGTCTGCGTCGGCAACGCCGGAGTCGAAGACGTCCTTTACCATTCGCGAGGGGCTGGGAGTCGGAATCAGCAGAGCGGCAGGAACGGCGCCGCCCGGCGCCGCCAGCGTCGAATCCAGGGTGTTTTCATAAACGCCGCGGATGCGCCTAATGGCGTAG
Organism: Fimbriimonadales bacterium; assembly: GCA_038202925.1. GTDB lineage: Bacteria > Armatimonadota > Fimbriimonadia > Fimbriimonadales > Fimbriimonadaceae > JAEVZK01. The sequence continues at coordinate 9,392 of JBBREM010000069.1, forward strand.
ACCCGGCGAAGAGACGGAACCTGCCTTTCAACCTTGACGAGCGCCCCAGTCAGTTCCTTGTACAGCGCCGTATCGCTCCGCGACAGACGGGATTGATCCTCGGGCTTAAACTGCAGCGCAATGAGCTTGGCCTGCGAAAGCAAGTTCGCGCGCGCATCCTGCGTCAGGTTCCCGATGAGGAAGCTGGAGATACCAAAAGTCGTGCAAAGGCCTAGGAGCGCAAAGGCTCCCACCATAAGCACCCACAGCCTAAGGTGGGTTCTGGCAGGTGAAATCGACATGGACGCAGGCGGATTCTTCCCTTCTTTATAGTTGGCATCCGCAACGCAAAACCTCCACAAAAAAGCGCGGCCTCCCGATGGGGGGGCCGCGCCTGTTCGGACGAAGCAGAAACTACTTCTTCGATGAGGTGATCAGAACGTGATTCGTAGCCTTGTCAAACTCGATGTTCACGTTGAGCGCATCGCGCATGAAGCTCAGAGGAACGATCGTCCGTCCGCTGTCGATAAACGACTTATGCTCGAGCTCCACCCGGTGCTTGTTGATGTTCGCAAACGCGTCGCCGATGTGAAGGGAGATGTTATGCCCATCCGCCTTGGCATCGACATTCTTCTTCAGGTGCTCCCATAGCACCATGCCGCCCGCCTTTTCGATAAGGTGACGGAACGGCGTGAGTGGCACTCCGTTCTCAACGCGCGGCTGAACGTCGAAGTTCACGAACTGGGTGTTGAATACCACCGTGAACGCGCCGATATTCGGCAACCGCTGGCCCTTCGTGATTCTCACCATGGAGCTTGCGGAAGTGATCCTGTTCGTGACGCTCATCGGCGGCAGCTTCTGATCCATCTTGGAGGCGATCAACCGCTTACCCGTCGGCACCATCGCCTTCGGTCCGGTTGGAACACTGCTCGCGAACTGAGCCGGCTTGGTGCCGACGGTTCCCGCAATGCTTACCTTTATCGGATTCAGCGTCCATTCCCCGGTCGAGACAGCCGGCTTCGCCGTCGGCTTCGGCGTCGGCTTCTCCAAATTCAATCGCGGCGAGTGGCCGCTCGGATTGTTAATGAAAATTCGAACCTTGCGCGTCTTGTAGGTCGCGCTCGTGTCGTCCACCAGCCAAGCTTCAAGCTCGTGCCAGCCGTTGGTCTCCAGCGTGCTGTCCCAGACATAGCTGAACGGCGCGACGTTCGAGATCGATTTGAACTGGTTGTCGATGAAGAAGCTCACATACGAGTTCTTCATCTGAGCAGCGAAGCCAACCTTAATCTCGACGGGGCCGATGATCGTGGCGCCCATCTTAGGATTTGTAAAGTAGACCGGTCCCTTGCTCTCGTCGGCTTGGATCGATGTGCGTTGAGTGCCGAGCAATTTGCCCGATACATCGAACAGTCGCACTTCGATGTCGTTGTCGCCGCTGCGCAGATTTGCGAGCGTAAGCGAGAACGAGGTCTCGCCGGAGCTGCGCTCCGCGGCAAGATTTCGTGTGGCGACGCTTTCGCCGTTAACGCGCAGCTCCACAAGTGCCGCCGATGCGTTCGTGTAGCGAATCGTCAGTGTCGGGCTGTTGAGGGCCCGATCGATTACGATCTGTGCATTGAGTGGCGCGGCTTGAGCGACAACGGACAATATCGCCAGCCCCGCCAAAACACAGATCCTCCTCAAAGGTCTTGGCATACTAATCATTCCTACCCTCCCCAGGGCAATGCTCCGCATAAGAAGCAGAACGCTCTATTGTCGCATACAGCCGGGCAATAGTCAAGCTGGGGCGAGGTTCATAGAGGCGACGGGTAGCCGCTTTCCGATAGTTCGCGGACAAGTATCCTGGAAGCCATGAGCGTGCCGGCGGAGTTGGACGACTTTCACCGCCGTCCGGCCAGCTTTTCCTGGTCCTTCGTGCGCTCGGAGGGCAGGGTCAGCTTCTTGCGGCTTGTCTCCGGCGAATGGATGGGGCACCAGTGGACCCACGACATCGTCCTCGTCGAGCCAACCCAACCCCGCTCCGCCGACACGGCCGTCCTCTATATCACGGGAGGCGACCCCAACGATGCCGATATCGCCGAAGCCGAGAGCATCGCGGAAAGGTCCGGCGTCCCCGTCGCCCTGTTGTTTCACATTCCGAACCAACCGATCTGGGATCGGATGGAAGACGATCTCATCGCGCACACCTTCGAGCAATATATCGAGACCGGCGACCCCGAGTGGCCCCTGCTGTTTCCCATGGTTCGGTCGGCCCTTCGAGCCCTTGACACCCTCCAAGCCTTCAGCGATGGGCAATACCAACGCTTCATCCTCACCGGCGCGAGCAAACGAGGATGGACAACCTGGCTAGCGGCCGCATCGGGCGACGAGCGAATCGCCGGTATCGCCCCCATGGTTTTCGACCATCTCAACTTCCCCGTCCAAATGGCGCATCAGCTAGACACTTGGGGCGAATATAGCGAGCAAATCAGCGACTACACCGACCGCGAGCTACCCGGAGAGATCGACAATCCTCGCGGCGCGAGCCTCGCCCGCATGATCGACCCCTATAACTATCTGCAAAGAGTTTCTTGTCCGATTCTAATCATCAACGGTGCGAATGACCGGTACTGGACCGTCGACGCCCTGTCGAACTACTGGGACGCTCTCCCGGAGCCCAAGCACTGCCTAATCGTCCCCAACGCAGGCCATGTCCTCGGTGACAAGGTCCAAATGATCGAAACCTTAGCCGAATTCGCCGCCGTCATCGCCCTTAAACAAAACCTGCCGAAGCTAGAAATGGTTTCCGAAAGCCGAACTTGGACGGCGGCATCCAAGTCCGGCGATTTCCGCGACAGCGTCTGGCAATTGGGGCCGGTTTCGGGCGAGAACACTGCAGCGTTCAGGGAGTTTCGGTTCGAAGGCATCACTGGCCCATACAGCCTCACCACATTAGTCAAATCTCATCTCGAGCGAAGCCGAGGGATCTGACACTGAAGCTGCCTGCCGGTAGTAAGTGCCCGCTCACCCAACCATGAATCTCCGCGTCTCTGCGTTGAAAAGAACCCGTCGCCTCAGAACCGCACGGAAAACTGCGTAGTGATAAACCCGCCCCGAGCCCGAAGCGGCGATCCGGCCCCGATGACAAACGGTTCGAAACCCACAATCTTGCCGTCGTAATCCGAAACCTGCCAGAGCACGTTGAAATTCGTCCGCGAATTCAAATCGAAGCCCCATCCCAGATTCCACCAGGTCTCGCGAGGCTTGCCCCCCGTAAATCCAGGCGTGAATGCCGTGCCCGAGCGGTCCTTGATGTCCCACATCACCGCCTCGTACCCCAGCAACAGCGAGTGATTTCCGCCCATCTTGTAGCGAACACCGAGTTGCACATTATTCAGGCGATCGTTCGTGCGAAGCCCGATGCCTCCAGCGCCCACCGCGGTCCCACCGGCATCCAATGACGTAGTCCCCGTTCCCGTGTAGGACTCCACCTTCGCAACCAGCTTCAAGGCGCGCGTCAGATCAAGGTGAGCGTCCGCATAAAAGCCCTTAATGTCGGTCGGATTCCACCAAATCCCAATGCGGCCCCAGTCTCCCGGAGCGCCAAACTGCGGATCGATTCGCCGATACCCGGCATCCACTCCCCAGTTCGAGCCCTTGTATCCCAGTTCGGCAAACCAAGCCGCGTTGTTCTTGTTGATCACCGTGTGCGACCCGGCAAGCACGTCCGACTTGCTATAGCCGGTACTTAGCTGAAGCCTGCTCCAGTCAAAGTGGACATCGGCGCCATAGACCGCGACCCGATTCGGGGTGGCCGCCGTGTTCGCGACGACACCCGGAGACGTCGACTGATTCGCGTTCAAAGTGAGATAAGTGAGGTTGAGCGAGCCCGTATTCAGGATAGGCACATTAAACCGAGCCCCGAGGGTTTGATCGATGAGCAGCAAGCCGTCCATAGGATCGGGCCCCGTGCCCTGGTTCCGAGTGTGGCCCCGCGGCCTCTGGAAGCCCAGCGCAAAGATGTCGATCGCGAAAGGATTGCCCGCCGAGCCTGCCGTCATGAGCTGCAACTCGCTTGGAATCGGGCTCTGCGTGGAGTTGTGCCCACTCGTTCGCCCGCCGAAGATATCGAGATTGGCCTGTCCGAACTTAAAGCCCAAGACCCCGCCGTCGAAGTTCCAAAGCCCGTTATCCCATCGCTCGTTGGCAAAGTACGGCGTATTGTCCGGCCGCTGGAAAATGTAAGGCGACACCTTGTAGCCGATCCGCCCCAAATTCGCCCCAAACTTCAACCCTGCCAGAGAGGAATCGAAGTTCACATTGAACTCCTGGAAATAGAAGCCCTCGAACCCCTCCCCGAAGGGCATGCCGGCGGCGACCCGCGATTGATCAAAGAACGCGGCGCCCAGCGTATTGCCCAATCCATTCGCAACGCCCAGCATGTTGCCGAACACAAGGGTCGCTTTCCAAGTTGGTCCGCTCGCGTTGTTGCTCGCCAGGGCCAGCGCTCCTTCGTGCAGGATCGTCAAGTCCCGATCCGGGCCGCCTTGGTTTGCGCCGGATCCGCGACGGACACCAGTGGGCCGGCCATCGACTGTCACTCCGAAGAACACAGGGTTGGCAGGATCGTCTCCGCGACTCGCATAACCCGCCCCCAGCCAGAAGTTGGCATCGCCCGAGACGTCGAACGGAAGCGCGTGCTGCTTAAGCCAAGCAACATCGCCTCGCATCGCGTCGAGGTCCTTCTTCA
>JBBREM010000070.1:0-12879 GCA_038202925.1 Fimbriimonadales bacterium
CGTTTCGGTAAAGCTGCATCGACAAATACAATTGGTGTAGATTTGATTCGCACCCTGTCTCCTGTGCGCGCGCTTTTGCGCGCGAACCTATGGGAAACAAGAAAGCTGCGAGTATCGCAATGATCGCGATTACAACGAGCAATTCGGTTAGAGAAAATCCTTGTTTCATGGCGTCACCTCCGGACGGACAACAAACCACCAGGCAAGCCCCAAGAAAATGGCGCAGCCGGCGAGAGCTAGGTGCAAAGTAGGAGCAAAAGTCGAATCCACCGGCACTATCTTCTGCGCAAATAGATCAGCAATCGCGGCGGCGACAAGCACTCCCAACGCAGTTACATCGGAGGATGATAAGTCTTCCTTCGACCGAAAGGGACGACGCCGAACAAGCACTGCTACCACCCCGACCAACGATCCAATGAGAGCGGGCAAGATCCAGGGCTGTGGCGACATCATGTAATAGTCGAATGTGCCGCTCCATGCCCAGGGGCCGCGAAACCGCGTCGAAATGATGTAGCCGAGAGCAAGCGAAGAAAGGCCCACAACGAGCGCACGCGAACCCAGCCGTCCAGCAAGAAGGATCACAACAAGGCCCAGAATGGCGAACAGGAAATGGCCGTACATGAGCAGGAAGGTGGAGAGGGACCCTAGCGGGCGATGAAGCCCGAGAAACAGCATGATGAGATCAATAGCCGAGAGCCCAATGAGTGGACTGGCGATCACGGTAATGATGCCGGCGTTACTTTCGCTTTCAATGGCCTGAGCCTTACTGACGGCTTGCATAGTACTCCTGAGCGCCGCACCCCAGGGGATTGACGTCGCCTGCACATACTCCAGCGTTCCGTCGGAGCCATACACATATAGTCGAGGGGTAAAGAACGGGTTTAGAGCGTGCGCCAATCCGGGCGTCATCCGCACTACGCTGGCTTTGTGCGCCGCTGCAATCTCGCGTACATACCGGTCGTCGGGTGAGCCCGTGATAAACACAACCCGATCAACCCCAGAAATCTTAGCGTCGCTCGTAACCGCGCGATATGAGCATTCTCCGCATTCGCTGAGCACAACGACAGCGGTAGTCCGCCCCCCCAGCAAAATTCCTGGGGGCGCTGCATCACCGATCGAGGGCTCTTCGGCACCGCGAACCAAACTGGCGCCGGCCACGTTTGGGGGCACGTATTCACGTTGCAATTTTTGAACCAAAGGGCTTAGGGCAAGCGTAGTGGCGACACACCCTCCAAAGGCAATCAAAGCGAATACCTCGTATCGCCGCCGCAGTCCTACTGCCACAGCCGTACTGTACTACACAAAAACGCTCTTGCCAACTGATAGCTAAAAATTCGCATCCCTTTGCACGCAGCACGAACGAATTAAGGTGCAATCGAGCCGCTATTCCTCGCCCAGCATGACGCGGAAGCGATTGTCGCGCAGATCGCTGCGCTCCAGCAGGACCGCCTCCGGGTTGAGACCCTCTAGATTCTCGCTCAGGGGGCGATCTTCTTGCTTCACCGCTTCGTCCCACACCGCCCTCAGGCTCTCCACCGCCTTTTCAGGCTTCTCGCCCCTCAGCTTGTCGAACTTGCCCTCGAAGGCCAGCACCATCTCATCTGAGCCGACAAGCACAGCCGAGCCGCGCGAGACTTGGTAGTCCCCGTCATAGTCGAGCGTGTAGTAGATGTCTTCGTCCGGGGAAGCGTTGACTTCGCCGAACAGGGTGCGGGCGACGAGGGGCGCCACCGAGAAGTCGGAGAACGCCTTCTTTAGAGGCGCGCTGAGCGCAGTCGCCACGCGCTGGACGGTTACATCCTGCTCGCTGCGGTTGTAGCCCTCCTGATGGGCGAAATCGACGGCGGCGGTGCGCATCGCCTCCACGTCCGACTGCTGGCCGATCCCCGCGAAGATCAACCGGTCGTAAATCTCGTAAATCTTCTTCGACTGCCGGCAATAGGTAAAGACGAGGATGCCCTCCGCCAGCGAAATCGCCACCACCGGCACACCCTGCTCGAGCTTGCCCTCGATGTACTGAGCCCGGTTGCCAATCCCTTCTTGCCAATCGTACGGGGTGAACACTTGTAGCTGTTTATACTCGCCGAGGCCGTGCCGAGTCGCGCGCAGGCCTCCAACCCTGAACGAACCCGCTAAGTTTCAAGCGTGAAAACCTAAAGAAACCTCTTAAGTTTTCATCTGGACCTGCCAAGGATAACAGTGCAACCTCCAAAGCGAGGCGGTCGGGGTCGGCAGAACGACCCTGTCGCCTCATTTTGAGGGACGTTGCTCGCAACGCTGCGGGGCCAAATCGGCGGAAACGTATGGTACGTGGAAACTATCGTCGAAAAGCACCAGGCAAAACAACCACGGCATCCCGCCGCATCAACGGGAGATGCCGGAACGTCTTAACGCGAGCAGGTTGGGCTGAGGATTAAGAGCACATGCCACTATCGCCGGAAACATTAAATCGCGCCTGGGCCGACTTTAAGGTCTACAAGAGCCCCGACTCAAGGGTCGAGCTCATCAACCACTACTCCTATCTGGTCAAGATTACGGCCGGAAGATTGGTCACCAGCCTGCCGGGCGGCATGGAGCGAGAAGACCTTGTCGGCGCCGGCGTCATCGGGCTAATCAAGGCGGTAGACCAGTTCGATCCCACCCGGGACGTAAAATTTGAGACCTACGCCATCGCCCTCATCCGGGGCGCGATCCTCGAGATGCTGCGCGACGAGGACTGGGTTCCGCGAAGCATTCGCGAGAAGCTCAAGCTGCTCGACCGGACGATCATGGCGCTCGAAACGAAGATGGGCCACCCTGCGAGCGAACACGAACTCGCCGAGGCCATGGGGCTCTCCACCGGCGAGGTGAGCGAGCTGATGGTCCGCATGGGCCGCACGAATATCTATTCGCTCGACGACATTCTCGGGACCACCGATTCGGATGATCATATCCATTTCGTCGAGTTGATCGTCGACGAAAACGCCAACTCCGGGGCAGAGGTCGAGGGCAAGGAGATCCGCCGCATCCTCGCTGCCGGCGTCGATAAGCTCCCCGAGCGGGAGCGCCTCGTGGTTGCGCTGTACTACTTTGAAGGGCTCACGTTCAAAGAGATCGGCATGGTGCTGGGCGTGAGCGAATCACGCGTCTACCAGCTCCACAGCCAGGCGATGACGCGCCTGCGCACGTTCATGAAAGCCGAAGGCGGCGTCCCGTCACGGTAGGTCATTTGACCGCTCACAGTTGTTATTCCGAGCTTGCCGAGGAATCCGGGCCCGCGCAAGAACTACAAGGTAGTCGCACGCTCGATCCCTCGGCTTCGCTCGGGATGACAATTACAGATCCGTCTCCGCGCGCTCGGCACGATTCTTGACGTACCTCTGTTGTAGGTGTGTTGTGCCTGGCGTGCAAGCGCCACTGGTACAATTACCAACCTTCTGACTGAGGAGCCATTTCAATTTTGAAGCGATTATTTCTTTTGGCGGGCATTACGACGATGCTCGCATTCACCGCCGGCTGCAAGCGCGGCGAGCCCTTGGCCGCCACCGTCAACGGCGAACCGATCACTCTCGCGGCTTTCCACAAGTACCTCGAGGTTAAGCCGCAGGTTCAGGTCATCGTCAATCCGACCGGCCTCCAGTCCGGGCCAAGCGGTATTCCGCAGCAGCCTTACGTCGGATCGGTCGTGGGATCGATGGGATTCCAGGCCCTGAACGACCTGATCCAACAGGTGCTTCTCAAGCAGCTCTCCATCGATGAGGGCGTGTATCCTTCCGACTCTGAGATCTCCGCCGACCTCGAAGAAAAGAAGAAGTCGAATCCCAGCTATGTGCGCGATCTCGCCGGCGCAGGATTTACCAACGACATGATTCACAATGACATCGCCCTCCAGCTTGCCAGCTACAAGCTGACCACGCGCGGCATCGTCGTGTCGGAAGCGGAAGTGGCGAAGTACATCAGCGAACACCCGAACGAATTTATCGTTCCCGAGGGAGTGGACCTGACTTGGATGCTCGTCCCCGACGATCGAACCCGCGACGCTGCCGATGCCGATCTGAACGCAGGCACGCCATTCATCAACGTGGCGACCAAATTCAGTGTCGCGCCCAATGCACGGGCATCGTCGTTCATCTTTCCCGAGCACTACGTGCCGCGACTGTCAAACTATGGGCCGGAACTGATGGGCGAGATTAAGAAGACGGCGGAGCTCAAGCAGACGAAGTGGATCAGGTTCACCGAAGGCTGGGCGAAGTTCTATGTCAATCGTAAGCGCCCCTCGCAGAAGTTGACGGTCGACTCGGATATGAAGAAACGCGTTCTCAAGGCAATCTCGATGCAGAAGGGCTCGCAAGGCAAGGATGTGAATCAGCGGGTTCAGGACCGTCTGCGGGTAGCCAAGGTCGAAATCATGGTCGAACAGCTAAAGGATCCGTGGAAGCAGTCGATCGACCGAATGCAGAGCCTCGCGGCGTCGGACTCAGCGGGCCGAGGCAAGTAGCCTACGCGGTCCAAACGAATGGCTCGGCATCCGTCAGGATCCGAGCCTTTTTTTCTGCCTCGATCAAATAATCGGGCAGCGTGAATATCGACTGGTGGAACCTGGGCGTGTAGTACCGGGTGGAGACGCCCCGCGCGCTTAACCGTCGGTCAACCTCCTCACCCGTCATCGCCATTGGATCGTGCGACTTCGAGGCGAGCACGAAGCCCCACGGCTGGAAGAACGTGTTGACAATGCCCCAGTAGCCGGCCACATGCTTAAACTCCTTCATCGACTTTAAGGTCTTGATGCAACTCGCCATGCAGGCCGGGTAGTTCTCGCTGGCCGAGCCCGCTTGCATTGCGAACACGCCGTCTCCGGACAGCGCCCCGGCGCAAAGGCGGAAATATTCCTCGGTAAACAGCATCTGGCCGGGGCCATCCTCGTGCGGATTCGGCAAGTCGCTTAGGATCACGTCGAAACCATGACCCTGCCGTGCCGCGATGTAGCCGCGGGCGTCTTCGTGAAGCAGCGTTGTCCGGGGATCGTCGAAGGCACCCTGATGCCATTCCGGCATGTGCGTCTTCACCATATCGACAAGCTCCTGGTCAATGTCGACCATAACGGCCTCTGTCACCGTGTTATGCTTGAGCGCCTCGCGCAGGGTCGCGCCTTCCCCACCGCCGCACACCAGCACCTTCTTCGGATTGGGATGAAGGGTCATAGCCGGCTGGCTTATGCACTCGTGGAAGATGTATTCGTCCAGGATCGAGGTTTGGATGTTGTAGTCGAGAAACAGCGACTTCCCGAAGCGCGGCACCATCGCGATCTGATAGGTCTGATACGCGGTTTTGCCCTCGAGGATCATCTTCTCGATGCGGTAATGCCACACCGCCGCCGAAGTATGCGTCTCGGCGATGAACATGCCGGTTGCATCAGAGGTGCTCATGATGGCTAGGGCTGGTCGCCGCGGCCGTTCTTACCGCGGAAACGCCTCTCCTCAAACGCCAGCAGATACTCGACCTCGGGCGTCATCGGCACTTCGCGGCGCACGACCTCGATGGCGTTCGTCAGACCTAGCTGCGATTTGAACAAGAGCTTGCAAGCTTTGTGAAGCGCCATTCGGTTCTCCGACGTGAGGCCGTACCGCCGCAAACCGATCGCGTTGATGTCATGGACAGTCTGAGTGTTCCCCTCCGTGATCATGAACGGGGGAACGTCCTTGACGATCCGGCTGAAGCCGCCGATCATTGAGACCTTGCCCACGCGCACCCATTGGTGCAGCCCGGCCACGCCGCCGATGGTGACCATCTCCTCGATCGTGCAGTGTCCGCTTACCCCCACGCTGTTGGTGATGGTCACGTTGTCATGCACGACGCAGTTGTGGCCGAGATGCACGAGAGCCATGAAATAGCAGTTGTTGCCCACCCGGGTGGTCTGCCCTTCTCCGGTGGCACGATGGATGGTGACGTACTCTCGAATGACGTTGTTATCGCCGATCACGAGATACGTGGACTCGCCTTTGTATTTTCGGTCCTGAGGATCGCCGCCGATGATCGCGCCTTGCGCAAACGTATTGTTGATCCCAATCGTCGTATCGTGCTTGATCGTCACGTGGGAATCGAGCACGCAGCCCGCGCCGATCTTGACGCCCGTCTCGATGTTGCAGAACGGCCCGATCGTCACGTCGGGTGCGATTTCTGCGGTGGTATCTACGGAAGCGAGGGGGTGTATCTTTGGCAAGGCGTTAATCCATTAACTTAAATGTTGCTTCCATGGAAGCGACCATCTCCCCTTCGACAGTTGCCGTTCCGTGGAACCTGCCAATGGGGCCGCGCACCCAGTCAAGGGTGAGCTCGGAGATGAGCTGATCGCCTGGCCTCACCATGCGCTTGAACTTCACTTTGTCCAGCGCGCCAAAGATCGGCGTTCTTCCCTTGAATTCGTCGGTGCTCAGCAGGAGAATGGCCCCCGCCTGCGCCATCGCCTCCATGATCAGCACCCCCGGCATGATGGGGTTGCCCGGGTAGTGCCCCTCAAAATACGGCTCGTTGATGCTCACGTTTTTGAGGCCTACGATCCGCTTGCCTTGCTCGATTTCGAGAACGCGATCAACGAGGAGCATCGGGTAGCGGTGAGGCAGGGTGTCAAGGATTTTCTTGATGTCGAACACGTGTAGAGCCTCGCGCGAATTCAGCGCATAGGGTACCAGCTTTAGCCCGCCCTCCCCGCGACGGCTACTCGCCGCGGTGCCGGCAGTTGTGGCAGCTGCCACAGTCGCAATCGCAATACGTGTAAGGCAGCGGCTGCCCGGCAGCAACCTGAACCTTGGTGACACTCACCTTGTAGCCTGTTCGCGGCACGCGCACAATGATGAAGGGGCTTTCTTGGTTGTTGTTAAGCTGCTCGATCAATTGACCCGGACGCACTTCGAACAGTCGGACATCCGTGACCCCTTTCCGCGTGACGCGAACGGTATCCACCGCCAGCCGCATGCCGCTGATCATCCGGCTTCCCAAATTGATGGCGATAAGGCGGTCGCGGCTCCAATCGAGCCGAACCCGGGTGTCGGGCCGGCCCACCCCGTTCTGGCGAGCAAAGTCTTGCAAATCCTCGGGGCCGTCGATCACCGTCGTGGCGGGCAGGAGCGCGCCTGAGTTGTTGCCATACGAATACACGTCCCAAGGAAGGGGAATGCCGTAGGTGTGGCAGGCGCTGCAGCAGCCGCAACTGTCGTTGTCGTTTGGGACACCGACCAGTTGACCACCGCCGACCCAATTTTCGAGCTTCGCGCCGTGAAAGGTGATGCGAGCCGATGGGCGGTTCATGCGGATGATGACCCAGGGGCTGGTAAGGGCCTGAGTCGTCGTTCTGCTTTTTGGCGGCGTCTTTTCCACGAATTTGACCCGCACTTCCGTCGGCGAGACGTGGTCGGCGGACATGACGTCCACTGAAAAGCCGCCGGTGTTTCGAGTCCCAAGGTGGACCGCGACCAGTTCTTCCTTACCCCAGTCGATATCGTGCGCATCCCCCGCGCCCTCGGGCCTGAATTTGCGCGCATAAGTCTGAAAATCACCGCTCGTAACCATCTCGACAGTCTTGAACGTCTCCGCCGATGAGTACGACCCGGCCTTGTAAGTGCGCCAGATGACCGGATTCAGATCAATCGGACCCTGCATCGAAAGGCTTGCTGCAAAAAGGACGGCCAGGCTCATACCGTTATCATGACGCCTACCTGGGGGTCGTCGTTATCGTGAACACCGCAGCATTTCGGGCTATGAAACGCGTCCCTTGAGCAGTATCATTTCACCAATGCGCCGTCGCGCTGGCCGCGGGCCAACCAATTCTTTGCACGAGCGACTGGCTTTCATCGAAGGTCTGCGCGGCGTTGCGGCGCTTTATGTAGTGCTCACCCACTTCGGGTCGATGCTCGATCCCAGCCATCTGGACGGCACGCGTAGCCGCGTTCCTGAGTGGATGCAGAGCGTGATTCACCCGTTCTGGTACGGCCACCTAGCCGTCGCGGCGTTCATCGTCCTGAGCGGCTATTGCCTGCAAACGTCGCTGTTTGGGGGGCGGGATGGGCGTATCCACAAATATGGGAAGTTCTTCGCGCGCCGCGCGAAGCGAATTTTGCCGCCTTACTACGCAACGCTGATCTTCTCGGTGATCGTTTCGATCTACATCACCTCCAAGCAGACGGGGATGCCGTTTTCGCAGTACGTCCCGGTAACGCAAGACAACGTGCTCGCCCATGTTTTCCTCGTTCACAACTTCGATCCGAACTGGATGTACAAGCTAAACGGCGTGCTGTGGAGCATCGCGATCGAATGGCAGCTCTACCTAGCATTCCCACTGCTGGTCTTCCTGCTCTTCAAGCTCGGCCGCTTCTTTTATCTCGCCGTGACCACGGCAGCGGCGGTGGCGGCTTTGTTCTATCTGCCTAATGGGCTGGCGCTCTATGTTTGGTATTTGCCCCTGTTCGCGCTCGGGATGGCGGCGTCTCACCTTGCCTATCGCCCAAATTTGCGCGTCGGTATCGTGCCCCGGCTGGCCGCCTATCTGTTCGTCTCCGCCTCCCTGGCCTGCGGCTATGTCTGCTACGCGGGGTACGAGAAGCCGATCTGCGACGCCTGCGTGGGGGTTGCGATTGCCTCGCTCGTGTACCTCGGCACCGTCGCTCCCTGGACGCCGTTCACGAAGCTGTTCGCCTGGAAGCCGATCGCCAGCCTGGGATTCTTCTCTTATAGCCTGTATCTAATGCACCACCCCATCGAACAGGTGCTGTTCGTCAATCGCCCGGATTGGGCGCGCACGCCGGAGATGGGCGGGCTGTACTTGATGGTCGTCTGCCTGCCGATCATCCTCGTTGCCTGCAAGATTTTCAGCTTGCTGTTTGAGCTGCCCTTTATGTCGACGAGGAAGAGCCGTGTGCCGAGCCAGCGCGAGCTTGGAACTCCCGTCGCGTTGCCGCTGCTTGCAGCCTCGACGTTTGTGCAGCCTTCAGCGAAAAAAGGCCGCCAGGCAGTTGGCGATGCCGTTCCTGCAGCAGCGCCTAGAGGCGTTGGTCGTAAATTGTGAGTCGTGGATCGAGACGGAGAGGCGTTGGTCGTAAGTCGTGTTTCGTGGCTCGTGTGAGATTCTCACTTGGCAATCTTGCGCTTGATTGCTTGCTTTAGCTTCGTAAGCATCATTCCGACACGAGAGGAGAGCTCTAGGATTTCCGTTATATCTGAGACGTATCCAAGCCGATTAGCGAGGATCATCCTAGACTCCAACTCAGTTCGACTTCCATTGGCTACGCCGATGAAATAGACCAGTTCGCCACTGCCGTACCTTCCGCTTCCTTCGGCAACATTCGCTGAAATTGAAGCCGCGGACTCCCGAATTTGCCTCGTGAGGCAGAACTTTTCTTCAGGAGGCATTCCGGCGGTTCGGCGATATACGAGTTCAGCGAGGTCCATTGTTCGCTGCCACACTTCGAGATCCCTGTAATCCATAGGCGGCACAATACACGAGAAGTCGTCCGCCATTCCACGAATCACGAATCGACCAACGAACCACGACCAACGACCATGCTCCGCATCATTTGCTTCATAAGGCCCCACCAACTCGAAGCCGTGAAATCCGCGATCTCTGTGACGGGCGTTAGCGGGCTAAACGTCACGGATGCCAAGGGACGTGGAAACTCGGACGAGAAGGAAGCCCGCTTCCTCACCGAAGTCGATGTGCTCCGCATGAGAGCGCGCGTCGAGGTCGTGTGCAAGGACGAACTTCGCGAAGATATCGTTCAAGCCATCATCGAAAACGCCCGGACCGGACAGCCCGGCGACGGCAAGATCTTCATCGAGCAGATCACCGACGCGGTGCGTATTAGAACGGAGGAGCGGGGCTCGCTGGCAATCTAAATGAATGCTTACGATGACTGATCCGTCATACTTCTGCCACATCCCGCTGGACAACTGAAACCATGTTTGCCCCTCTTATTGCTTTCACCCTCATCGCCTTCGCGCCCGGCCAAAAGCTGGCTCTCGAAGTCAACGCCAAGCAAGGCGAATCGATCTCCGGAGAGAAGTCGTTCGCCGTCAAGGTCCAATCGAAGAATCCGGTCACCCAGGTCGAATTCTATGTCGGAGGTGAGCTGCGCGATACCGACAGCAGCACGCCCTACGAGTTCAAGCTGGACACGCTGAACGAATCCGATGGAGATCTGAAGGTTAAGTTTGCCGCCTATACGACGGAAGGCGAGAACGCCGCCAAGACGCTGACTCTGAAGATCGACAACGGCATATCCATGGGCGTCGCCTACCACGTCCAGCACGCGAAGGATGCGCTTTCAGTCAGCAAGTGGGACGATGCGATCGCCTCCGGGCGTGTGGCGCTGAAGGCTGATCCCAAGTCCGCCGACGCCCGCCTCATTCTCGCCCGAGCCTACATGGGCAAAGGCATGTTGGATAAGGCGCAGAAGTTTGCCGAGGATGCGGCCAACGCTGATCCAAAAAGCGGCGCCGCACTTGAAATGGTCGCCGCCGTCAATCTCAACCGGGCCTTCAGCACGATCAGCCGCAGCGACAAGCCTTCCGAGACGATGGTGATCGTTGGCGATGCCATCAAGGCAGCCGTTACGGCGCGTCGAAAGAGCCTCGACCAGCAGCTCGACAACTTCGGGCTGGTCACCGATGCTAACCGACTCGCCTGGGCCGATCTGGCGATGCGCGCGGGCAAGTATTCGGGCGTCATCGACGAGCTGACTCCGCTCTTCCGCAAGGACACGAAGAACAACGACGTGGCCGACCGCCTCGTCTACGCCCAATTGCGGCTTGGCCGCTTTTCAGCCGCGCGCGAAACCCTGGATCAGATTCGCAAGTACGGCGCTCTGAGCGCCTACGGCAACGCTCTCGACGCGGTGTTTCAATCCGAGAACGGCGATGACAAGAAGGCTGACGCGGCGATCAGAGAGGCCATCCTCTCCGATCCCGATAGCCTCGGCGTGAAGTCGGCGCAGGCCTATATTGCTTTGAAGCGCAACAAGAACAGCGTGCTTTCTCAGCTTGCCATCGACCTCGCGAAGACGGAAAGCCAGCGCACCGAAGTGAACTATTTCATTGCCGCGCTGCAGAATCGCATGGCCGACCCCAGCGCGCGACGCTATTTCCAGCGCGCCGTGCTCATCGAGCCGACGAATTACGACATGTACATCGAGTGGGGCAACCAGGCACTTGGTCTGGCTATTAGTGGGCGCTTGGAGAAGAAGGACACTGATGCTGAACTCGACTTCGCTCGCGCCATGTATGATGCGGCCCTCATCGCCAATCCGTCATCCGCGCAAGCGCTGACCGGCGTCACGTTGGTCACTCTTCAACAGGGCAAGAAGGATGACGCTGTGAAGTACGGGCAAGCGGCGGTCAGGGCCGCCCCGCAGTACGCGGCCGGCCACTATGCCTTCGCAGCCGCGCTGGCGCTTGCCAACCGAGGTTCGGACGCGGCGGCACAAAGCCAACTCGCGGGCAAGTACGACGCCGCAGGATTGGGCGGACGCTCGATTCCTAAGGTGAAGGAAGCGTTCTACTACTTCGCCACGGGTGGCCGCACGGTCGTGCTCGTTCCGCCGGGATCATAGCGCGGGGCGGTCTACTCCGCCTCTTCTTCCGTGACTTCCTCGGCATCGACTTCGTCTTCAGCCAGCTTGGTGGTTGCCGGTGCCTCCGTCTCGAGACTCACGAAGGCGATGTTCTTGGTCTGCCGGTTGGGGCAGTTGGTGCAGACGAATTCGACTTGCGCGGTTCGCAGCCAATCCGGCACTTTCTCGATGGGCTTTCCGCAGGAAGAGCAGTTAATCATTGTTTTCGGATCCTAGGACGGTTTCCTTGTAGTGCTGCACCGTCTGTGAGTGGCTCATCCAGCCGTTCAGGAACATGATCCCCGAGGCGACGAGGTAGAGCAGCCAAAGCCAACTCTCGCGCTTCTGGCCGGGATCGCGTATCGTGGCGTCCCCGCCGACAAGGCCGATGATGCAGAGGATAAAGAGAATTCCTGCGATCCAGAAGTAGGTGTTCTTGTACCAGGCAGGCTTGCTGATCTTCTTCTGGCGCACGGGTTAATTGTACCTGGGAGCGGGCCGTGGCGGGGGCATTCCTGCCCCCGCCTCCGGCGAAGCCGGAGCAAGTCCGGGCTCCGGCGACCGGAATGTCGCCGCCACGCTGAGCCTAGGCGGTAAATTGCAGGGCGAACTCAGGCGCTCCATGCAACTCACCTTTCCGATCCGCGGCGACAAGCTTTCGATGAGCGTTCACGTCACAGAGCACGTCGCCCACCGGCAGACCGAGTTCCAGACGATCGACGTGTACGATACCGATGTGTTCGGGCGTGTTCTCTTTCTGGACGGGCACGTGCAGCTTGCCCAGTTCGACGAGCGGGCGTACCATGAATCGCTAGTCCACATTCCGCTCCTTTCGATCCAGAACCCGAAGCGCGCGCTCGTCGTGGGCGGAGGCGATGGGGGCGTATTGCGGGAGCTGGTTAAGCACGTCTCCCTCGAGCGCATCGACATGGTGGAGATCGACGCCGGCGTGGTCGAGGTCTCGCGAGAACACCTCCCCTCCGTGAGCGCAGGCGCATTCGACGATGCTCGCGTGCATCTTCACATCACCGACGCCTTCCCATTCGTCGCCGAACATCGCGCCGAGCAATACGATCTCATCGTGATGGACAGCACCGACACCTATGAGAACGAGGAGGGAGCGCTCAGCGAGCACCTCTTCACCGACGGTTTTTACCGCGACTGCCGGGCGGCGTTGTCCGAGAAAGGCATCCTCGTAACCCAGGCCGACAACCTCGTGTTCTGCCCCTATTCGCTTGTGGCGATCCTTGGCACGTTCGGCGAGGTGTTCCCCCGCACCGGCTCGTATCAGGCGCTGATCCCC
>JBBREM010000071.1:0-12784 GCA_038202925.1 Fimbriimonadales bacterium
AGACTTGGGCACCTATCGACCGCATATGCAAGACGGCTCAGCGTGTTTCCACCCAAGACCTGTCCGAACGAATCGGCCTGACCAATACAAGCGACGAGGTGGGCCGCCTGGCCGCAGCCTTGGACTCGATGCTCGAAAGGATCGAAGGTGGCTTTCGCCGCGAACGCCAGTTTGCGTCTGACGCATCTCACGAGCTCCGGACGCCGTTAGCTGCAGTCCAGGCGATAGTATCGGTGACGCGTAGTGCGCCGCGCACGGCCGGTGAATACGAGTGTGCTCTCGACGACGTGGCTAGCGAGGCAGAGCAACTCCGCAAGATGGTCGATGATCTCCTGGTCTTGGCTCGGGCCGATGATCTCAGCCACCGAACAGAGTTTGCCCGCGTCGACGTAGGCCAACTTCTCGCTGATATTTGCGATTCAGTAAGACCGATTGCTGCCGCGAAGAACCTCGTGCTGACGTGTACAGCGCCCGAAGGGCTTTGGGCGAGAGCAGATGCTGACGGCCTGATCCGGCTCTTCTTGAACCTCCTCGATAATGCGGTGAAGAACACAAGCCAAGGCAGGGTATCGGCGTCAGCCTCAGTCCAAGGCGATTTAATTGAAGTAGCGGTCGATGATACGGGCAGCGGAATTGCGCTCGACCACCTGGATCGGATCTTCGATCGGTTTTATCGGATCGACGGATCACGCTCGGCAGGCGGAACCGGTCTTGGACTTGCGCTGGCGCAAGAGGTGGCACGAGCCCACGGCGGGGAGATCACGGTATCAAGCCAAGTGGGCGTCGGATCGAAATTCGTGTTCCGGCTACCCACATGAAACGATTAGCTTTGTTGGTTCATTCGGCATTCATGTTGGGTGACGGAAACTGTTGTTCGCGGGGTCAAACATGAATCCCGCACATGGAGAGCCAATATGCTAACAACAATTCTCGTATCCACAATTTTGCTGACCCAGCAAGAGTTCCGCAAAGACTTTAACGTTCCGGCCGAGCGATTCCAGACCACCGGACGCAGCACGTACTTCATCTTGGAGCCGGGGTTTAAGCTTGTTTTCCGTGGTAAAGAGAACGGCGGCACCACCGCCTTAATCATCACCGTGCTCGATAGGACCGAGACCATCGATGGAACCAAGACTCGTATCGTCGAAGAAAGAGAATCACACAACGGGAAGCTCGTTGAGGTTTCCCGCAATTTCTTCGCGATGGATAGCCAGAACAACGATGTCTACTATTTCGGCGAAGATGTAGATATGTACAAGAACGGCAAGGTCGTAAACCACGAAGGATCGTGGCGGTCCGGCATGGATGGCGCCCACTATGGCTTGTTCATGTCCGGCCATCCCAAAGTCGGTGACGCCTACTTCCAGGAGCAAGCCCCAGGGAATGCTCTTGACCAGGTCACCCACACAAGCGTAACGAAGACGGTCAAGACCCCCGCGAAAACGTTCAAGAACTGTCTTGTGATCAAGGAAACAACTCCGCTAGAGCCGGGCGTTGTCGCTTGGAAAACGTTTGCCCCCGGTGTAGGCATCATCGTGGACGGGAATTTAAGGCTGACGAGTTACACGGGCGGAAAGTGACCTCCGGTCGGGCGGCGCTACACTCGCCGCCCGACGGTGCGCTGGGGTCGCCCTCGCACTTGAAATTCAGAGATTGACGTCAGTCATCATCGCGCCCAATTTCCCAGATCTGCGTTGAGGATCCGTCGTCGTTGATGCGCTCGCGGGTAATGGTGAAACCGACCTTCGACATCACCCGTTGGGACGGCGTATTCCCTGGGGCAATTGTGGCGACCATCCACTTAATGCCCAACGTGTGCGTTGCGTAATCGATGAGGGCGGTGATCGCTTCGGTCGCGAAGCCGTTTCCCCACGTATCCTTGCGAAAGGCGTATTTCACTTCGGGCTCTGGTTGTTGCTCGGGATGAACAACGCCGCCGCAGCCAATGAGTTCGCCGGTTGCCCGATCGACAAAGGCGATCCTTCCGTAGCCTCGGCGCTCGAAGTTCGCGTCGGTAACTTCAATCCAGTGGAGGCACTCGGCTTCGGACAGCGGCTTGGCGTCGCCTACGAAGGCCATCGCCTCGGGGTCTCCGTAATGGCGGCCATCGCCTTTTCGTCTCCAACAGCGAGGCGTCGAGCCAAGAGCCGACTTGTCTCGAAGAGAATCTCGCTCATCCTTACTTCGATTGGGTCAGACTTTCAACCAATCGCGTCCTGACGATGGCTCGGAGGAATTTCATCCTTAATTATCGCACGCAGTTGGGAAAGCGACGCGCGGGCATCGTCGGACGCGACCTGGGCGAGGTACTCGTCGATAGTGGCTGGGCGTGGCCCCATCATAGGAGAAACGTTACCGCGCCGACCGTTTGGTGAGTCGCCTCACCTGTCATCCCGGGCGAAGCCGAGGGATCTGACATTGGAGATGTTTGTCTGCAAGCTAGCGGCAACTACTGGTAGATTCGTCAACTCGCCGCAGGGGCCGAGTCCTCCCTCGGAATGACAATTTAGAGAACTCGGACTAACATGACATGGGCGTCAATGGATCACTCATCTGCTCTACCCTTGCTAATCGTCGACGTCGATAATCTCGCCCACCGCGCCTACCACTCCACGCCCAAGACGGTCACCGTTAACGCCGTCGTCGGCTTCTTCTCCATGCTGCTGCGCATCTACCAGGAGGAACAGCCGCGGGGCGCATTTGTGGCTTGGGACACGCTCGGCGTGAAAACGTACCGCGACGAACTCTGGCCCGCGTACCAGGGCGGGCGCGTTTTCGAACAGTCGATTCGCGACCAACTGGATCTGCTGCCCGAAGTCTGCCGCGCGTTCGGCTTCGGCGTCGGCAAACACGCTGGCTACGAAGCGGACGATCTGATGGCCGCCGCCACCGCAATGGAAGTTCGGCAAGGCGGGACCTGCCTTCTGCTCACCACGGATCGCGACTCCTACCAGCTCATTTCGGAGCAAGTCACGGTCCTCACGCCGCGACGAGGCACTCGCGAACTTGCCCGCATCGGCCCCCACGAGGTAGTCGCATACTTCGGGGTCTTGCCCGAGCAAGTTCCTGACTTCAAGGCTCTGAGCGGCGACAGCTCCGACAAGATCCCCGGCATCCGTGGCATCGGGCCCCGCACGGCGGCCGAGCTGCTCCTCCGACACGGCAGCTTAGACAATGTCGTTGCAGCCTGGCCACCAGCCGACGCCGAGCGCGCACTGATGTTTCGCGAGGTCGCCCGGATGAGGCTCGACGTTCCCGTCGAACTGCCCGCAGGCCCGCCCGATTGGCAAGCCGGCGCGGCAGCACTACGTTTGGTTGGGGCAAACGCCGTTGCTGAACGAATTGAGACGCTTACCCATACGTAGGGCGCTGGGGCCATCCCTCAGGTGAATCTTCGAAATCCTCCTGTCGCCCATAGGGTGTCATGTCTAGAAGCGCGTACTCGTTCGTGATGTTTTCGACGCCACGCGCATAGGCGGAATAGGTGTGGAAGACCATGTCTCCCTCCTTGAAGAACACGCTGAGCCCATGAGCTTCGCCTTTGGTCTCCCCACTGTCGTTCCGAGCTTGCAGCGCCGCCTTACCCTCGTAGTTGTATTCCAACGGCGCTTTGCTCTCGTCGAGCGTTGCGTGAAAATCATAGTTGAAGTCGCTCCCGAACGACGAGTACCACGGCAGATCCCAACCTCGTTTGACCTTATACGCTTCGAGCTTCGGAAGATGGGCGCGCGAGACCAAGACGAACCGAGTGTCCCGCTCATCAAGCAGATGGAGACTGCCAAGCGCATCGACATAACCGGTGCAGCCAGAGCACCCCTCCTCCCATTCTGGGTCGAACATGAAGTGATAGACGATGAGCTGGCGCTTGCCTTCGAAGAGATCGGCCAACTTCCGCTTCCCCTCTGGCCCATCGAACGCGTACTCCCTGTCCAGCCGCACCATCGGCAATCGGCGACGCCGCGCGTTCACACGGTCATGCTGCTTGGTCAGCTCCTTCTCGTCGTTGAGGAGTCGGAGGCGCTGTTCCAGCCACTCTTCACGTGACGCGACGGGCGGATGGGCGATCTGTTCGGTGGTGGTGGACATGTTCGTATGACTGATCGAAGCGGTCTCTTATACTGCTACCCAGGTTTGTTTTTCTGCAGCCTTATAGATCGAATCCATTACGCGATCCCTTTTGGCGGCTTCTCTCGGGGACACTAGCTCCGCCATTTTGCCCTCGATATGGTCGAGGAAAGCTCCAAATCCTGCCGAGACAGCAGGTCCAACCTCGACCTCCTCGAAGTTCCCTTCGGGTCCGCTGACCAAAAGCTTAGCGCCCAAAGTCGCATGACCCTTGGTGCCGCACACCTGCAAACGAATCGGGTCGGCGACATCGTCCCAAGAGGCAGTCAAGGTTCCGATAGCGCCGTTCTCGAAACGAAGCAGGGCCTCGCCGAGCTCCTCGCAGCCAGGATAGCGCTTCGTTCCAGGCGATAACACGCCGGTGACCGTCGTGACATCCCCAAAGAGCAACATCAGGAGGTCCAGTGCATGCGTGCCGAGGTCGCCGAACGCGCCGACTCCGGCTTGGCTGCGATCCGCCATCCATCGATATTCCCCGTCGAACCAGCCACCCAGAGCTCCGCTATGGCATGTGCTCGCCCGGACCCGCGTGATTTGACCGAAGAACCCCTCGTCAACCAACTTCTTCAAGGCCCGCACATCGCCGCGGCCCCGGCTCATGTAGCCGGTCTGGAAGACCGTCTCGTGTTGCTCCAACAGCGTGAGGATCGCCTCCGACTGCTCCGCGTTGAATCCCATCGGCTTTTCGATGAAGATCGGCTTGCCGGCTGCCACGATCTGCTCGACTAGCTCGAGATGGCGAATCGTTTCGCTCAGAACGACGAATCCGTCAGTGGCGGCACCCTGAACCATCTCAGAAATCGCGCGAGCGGATCCACCAAGCTTCGGAGCATTCTTGACCGCTCGCTCCGCATCGTGGTCCCATACCCCTGCGCATGAGAAGTCGCGCTTGAGCGTCTCGTCGGAAAAGCCGGGGAAATGAATATGTGCGGTGCCGATCCAGGCGAGTCGAGGTTTCACGCGCCGAGTTTAGCCTGTCCGGACAAGCTCAGCTACTTTCAGAAGGGTGTTCCAGTTTCGGGCCGTGCCGACGCCGACGAGTTTGTTCCATCCCGGCGTGCGACCAACCGTCGACGGCCCGATGCCGTCCGGATAGACAACGTAGATCTGCCTGCCGAAAGCCTTCATCTTGTCCGGCCCTTGTATTGCGGCGGCAACTGACTGAACAGTCCCGGCGTCGGGAGACTCTCGCAAGAAGACCACGATCAAATGGCTAGGATCATCCTTGGCCTCCCGCGTAAAAGGATTGGCCGCCACGGCTTCTTCGAGTTGTTGCGAACTTCGGACAAAGTAGTCACACTTCACGTTTAGCTGCTTCTCAGTCTCCTCGCACAGCTTCGCCTCTAGAACTTCAGCCTCCTCTGAGGATTCAAAGACGACGTTTCCACTCTGCAGCAGTGTCTTGACCTCGCCAAAGCCGATATCGGCGAACATCTGGCGCAGTTCGGCCATCGCCACCTTCTTGTTGCCCCCGACGTTGATCCCGCGTAGGAACGCGGCATAGGTCAAGGTTCCCGCATCCCCTCGATCAATTCGACGGTAATCACGCCCGTCTTCAGATCGATGCTCTTCACGAACTGCTTCACAGCCGGAATCATAATCTCCCCGACTACGAGGACGTCGTGGGCGGGCATGAGCAGCACGTCGCGGACCGCGCCGAGAGCTTCCCCGTCCGTCGTAACGACCTTCAGCCCGACCAGGTCCGCAGTCACGTATTCGTCCTCTTCAAGCTCTGGTCGTTGGTCTTCTGTCGCTTCGAGGTACTCCCACATGATCGCCTGCGCGTCGTCGATGTGGCTCACCCCATTTAGTTTGAGTAGCAAGCGATTCTGGTGAGTTCGCGCCCCTTCAATGATCACCCACTCGCCCTTCAGCCTGAGCCGGCAGCCGACAGCCAGGCGCTCTGGAAAGTCGGTAAGCGCCAGCACCTTCATCTCGCCCTTCAGGCCGTGCGTTCCCACAATCCGGCCGATCCTGACGTTGCTGCTCATGCCGCGTCAAAGAGGCCCATCGAACGGAACTTCTGGTAGCGCTGCTCGCGAATATCCTTGGGCTTTAGCTTCTTGAGTTCGCCAAGGTGCTTGACGATAGCATCTTTCACCGACGCCGCGGCTTCGAGCGGCTGCCGGTCGGCGCCGCCCTTGGGCTCCTCGATGATCTCATCGATCAAGCCGTACTCCAGCGCATTTTGAGCCGTTAGCTTCAGGGCTCGCGCCGCCTCAGGTCCGCGCTCCGGCATCCGCCACAGAATCGCCGCGCAGCCTTCGGGAGGGATGACCGAGTAAATCGCATGCTCCTGCATCAGTACGCGAGATGAGCACGCGATTCCAATAGCACCGCCCGAGCCGCCCTCGCCAATTACAACCGCAACAGACGGAACCGTCAGCTCGAACATCTTTAGCATCCCTGCCGCGATCGCTTCGCTAATGCCGCGCGACTCGCTCTCGACCCCCGGATCGGCGGCCGGCGTATCGATGAACGAAATCACGGGGAGTCGGAAGCGCTCAGCCAGGTCGAAAAGACGGATTGCTTTCCGGTATCCCTCAGGCTTGGCCATGCCGAAGTTTCGGAACTGCCTTTCCTGGATGTTCCGGCCCTTCTGATGGCCGACCACGATGCAAGGCTGATCATCCAAGGTGGCGCACCCACCAACGATCGCGTGGTCGGCGCCGAACCGGCGGTCGCCATCCAGCTCAACGAAATCCTGAAAGCAAACGCCGATGTAATCGAGCGTGTAGGGGCGCTTCGGAGCTCGCGCGACAAGAACCTTCTCCCACGGGCCCAGCCGCGCATACATGACCTCGATGAAGTTGTCGCGGCGGCGCTTGAATTCGGAGATATCCTTCTCGATCTGGGCCCGCTTGACCGGGTCACGCTCCTTGATCGCCAGCTCTTCCAGCTTGCGGATGCCCTCCTCAAGTTCGTTGAGGGGCTGCTGCCATTCGCTGTAGTTCTTAGCCATCCGCGTTTTCCTTGGCCCGATATTCCTGCAGCGCCGCGTTGTCCTCGCTCCACTGCTCGAATTCTTCGGGCGTCATCTTCTCGACCATCTTTTCTCGCAGCAACGCGCTGTCCATCCCGCCGAGCATCGCTCTCAGCTTGGCGTTGGTTTCCTCAAGGGCCTCGGCAACGCCTTTCGCGACGAGGGTCATTTCCTCTTCCGAAACTTGTTCGCCCGCTTCCAGTCTCGACTGCAATTGCTCGGCGTCCTTCGTCGCCTTGTCCAGCAAGTCTCGAATTTCGTCAGCTTCAGGCATGCTTCCCTCCGAGAATTCGCACCAGCGTCGCGAGCGTCTGACGCATTTCCTTGCGCGGGACGATGCGGTCAATCATCCCGTGGTTAAATCCAAACTCAGCGGTTTGGAAATCATCCGGCACCTTCCCCACTCCAGCCTGTTTGGACACACGGGTGCCCGCAAAGCCGATGAGCGCTTTGGGTTCGCTGAGGATTACGTCGGCAATCGAGGCGTAGCTGGCAAGCACGCCCGCCATCGTCGGGTCGGTGAAGACTGCGAAGAACGGCACGCCAGCTTCGCGGCATCGCTCGACGGCCGCTGTGGTCTTTGCCATCTGCATGAGGCTGAGCAGACCCTCTTGCATCCGGGCGCCGCCGGAGGCCGTGAAGACGATCGCCGGGATCTTCTGCTCCGCCGCTCGCTCGAGCGTACGAGTCACCTTCTCCCCGTTGACCGCGCCCATCGAGCCGCCCATAAACTGAAAATCCGCAATGGCGACGCTGACCGGCATCTCTTCGATCGTCGCGTTCCCGCTCAGCATGGAGTCGTTCTGATGCGTCTTCTCGACGGCACCCCTCAGCTTCTCCGCGTATTCGGGAAACTCGAGCGGATCGCGCGATTTCAGGTCCGTATCGAGCGCATCGAAGCTCCCTTCATCAAACGTGATCTTGATCCGCTCCCGTGCGGGAAGGCGGTGGTGGTAGCCACAATGCGGGCAAACCCGCAGATTCTGCTCGAAATCGATCGAGAACAAGATCTTCTTGCAGTTCGCGCACTGCAGAAAGGCATCCGACTTCGTACTCAAGGCGCAGAGGTTACCGGATCAGGCTCAAGCGTAGCTGATAAAATCAGGGCCAACTTGGACGTCTTGATTGCGCCCGGATGTGCACAAGTTTCGATAAAATTGCTGATGAATTAGCTACAACCTGTTGTACTATGGTTGTAGCAACCCTCCACATATCGTGTTTGGGGCCGTTGCGTATCGGGAGAGACGACAGTGGTATCAGAAGGAATTCCAAAGAGTTACGGGGCCCGGCCTCCGAACTTTGGAGGCCCAATCGGGACGACGTTCAGCAATGAGCCGGACGACCGCCAGGACATGCTTGTCCACCTGAAAGACAACGTCGATCGCCTCATTCGCCAGGCCGAAGAGGCCGATAGGGCAAGCGCCCCGACGTACCTCAAATTGCTGGATCGACGCCGCGACTGGGTTCGCAACGAGATGGGAATCGAGACCATGCTTGGCGAATCCCCGCAAGCCCCGCTCGGCATCTCGGAGAACCCATACGACCTAACGGCTTTGCCATCGGATCCGGTGGACAGCCGGCGCAAGCAATACGAGCGCATGATCGACACCATCGATCGCACCATGAGCCGCATCTGGGAGCGGATGATGGCTCTCGACGAATAGCGACTTCTATCCTGTTCACCGACAAAGCCCACCCAGGACGGGTGGGCTTTGAGCTTTATGAAGTCCTGAAGCCGTCCCGTAAACTAGAGCCCATGAGCAGTCCTGCCGATCAGCCTGTCCTCCTCACTCCCGAGGCCGAGGCGCGCATCGCTGAGCTGCAGGCGGCGATCAACCAGCTCCGGGTCAAGGCCGACAAGGCGGCTGACGCGGACATCCGAGAAGGCTTCCAAATTCAAATCTCCAAGATGGGGATGAAGGTCGCGCTCCTTAGAAAGGGCGAACCGGAGACGCTACCCTCTGAGATCGAGAAGGAAGTCGAGCTTGAGGGCGAGGTTCTGCCCAAGCCGAGCGAAGCCCAGCTCGAGGAGGCGGACAAGCTCATTCAGCGCGCGATGCTGGAAAAGCGTCGAGGTAACCGCCAACAAGCTACCGACCTGCTGAAGCAAGCAACCCAGGTAGCGCCCGGAGCTGCTTCAGTGCTCGAAGCCCTCGGCGACGATCTAGTCGAGCGGCAGCAGTGGGCGGCCGCGCATGAGGCCTACCGCAACGCCCACCGCGCCGATCCAAAGAACCCAAACATCGAGCGCAAGTTCGCGAGCCTCGCCGCGACAAGCTCGGTCGGCATGAGCTTCGAGGATCAGATGCGGATGAGCATGTCCGACTCAGCCTTTCTACGTCCAGAGGATGCCCTCGCTTCGCCCAAGATCGCGACCATCCTGGCCTTCTTTATCCCCGGTGCCGGACAGTTTGTTTTGGGCCACACGAAGAAGGGGTTCGTCGTCTTCCTTACCTGGGTCGTGTCCGTTTCCTTATTTTTCGGAGTTCCCTACCTCGTGCATCTGAAGGGTTCCCTGCCCGTGTGGGCGTATCTTCCGTTGGCCGTCGCCGCGGGCGCCTGGGTAACAGGAATCGCCGACACTACATCGATGAGTAAGGCAGTGGAAAGGAAGGCGGTCAACCGGCCGATGCCGCCCTCGAATTTGCCGTTCGAGTAATCGGTTAACCCGAAACCCGTTCCCGCGTCGCCTTCAGTTCGCGCACAAGCTCCTGCTGGCTCACGGTCTGCGTCAGGTCGCTGCGAGTTCGCTCGATCACCGCGCGAAGTGCGTCGCAGGTCCGGCGCAGGCCACCCGTCATCGAATCCGGATAGTCGAACGTGATGAGATCGTCGTAGATCGTCTCCATTTGCCCAAGAATCTGTTCCGACTTCTGCAGCTCGCCTCGCCGCATCTCGTCCAGGCAGTAGCGCCGAACCTCGCTTGCCGCCTCTCCCATCCCGTTGAGATAAGCCACCATGGCCACGCCAAGCTGTTCAGGCGTCGGGTATGGGTCGCCGTTCACGATTGCGAGAACGGCGGCGGCCTCCACCATCTCCTTCTCCGCGTCACTCAGATAGCCCGCGTAATAGAGATTGCCGAACGGCTTCAGCGCCTCGCGCGCCTCTCGGGAGATAGCCCGCGCCTGCTCGAGCAGCTTAGTAGCCTCGTCGAATTGGTGCCGATGGATGTGGCGGATACACTTTGCTGAGGTTTGAATCAGCAGACGACACTTGGTTAACCCCGCCTCGCGCGCCTCATGCATCGCCTGCGCTTGATCTTTAAGGTCGTTGACGATCTCATCCCAGTTGCCGCTCATAGCCACCCCTTGCGCGAAAAGCTTATCGACTCCGGATCTCCAATAATCACATGATCGAGCACCGGTATGTCGAGCATCTTGCCGACTTCGACGAGCCGGCTCGTCACTTCGTGATCTTCGGGGCTCGGAGTCGGATCCCCGCTGGGATGATTGTGAGCGACAATGATCGCGCTCGCCCCTTCTCGAATTGCGATCCGGAAGACCTCGCGAGGCCCGACAAGGCTCATCGTAAGGGTCCCGATGTGAACATTCGCCACGCGCATCACCCGGTTCTTCGAGTCAAGCAGCAAGGCAACAAAGTGCTCTTGCTTTTCGTAGCGCAGATGTTCAAGGTGTTCGTACACATCCTCCGGAACATCGATTTCCTTGCGCTCGCCCTTCTCGGCGTACCCTGCGCGGCGGCCTAGCTCGATGAGCGCGAGGCACCGCAGAATCTCGAAGTCTTCCAGCCCGGTTCCGCTGGTGATGTCTTCAGGACTGGCGTCGGCGACGCGGCCGATGCTGTGAAACCGCTTGAGCATATCGCGCGCCACTGTCTCAGCGGCGTCGGCGTCTTCGCGGCGGCGAGAAAAGCCGATCGCCAGAAGCTCGACCGGCGAAGCGCTCTTCACGCCGGCCGAACGCACACGGTCCACGATGCTGTCGGAACGGGTCGTCACAACAACAGTGTAACCATTTGCTATGACTTTCCAGGTTCGTTCACTGTCGGACTCCGTTCGCGGCGGAACTGCGCGATGGAATCGACCGCCTCCATAACTTCAACGGGCAGGGCCATGATGACCGTGTTCGAGGCAGTCGGTCCAAGCCCGTCCAGCGTCTGAAGGGTGCGAAGCTGCATCGCGCCTGGCGATGTCGCCATCGTCTTTGCGGCGGCGGCCAAATTTTCCGCCGCCAACTTGTCGCCTTCCGATTTCGTGATGTTCGCGCGCTTCTCGCGTTCCGCCGCAGCCTGCCGGCTCATCACTCGCTTCAAATCTTCGGGCAGGATAATGTCCTGAATCCGGATGCCGTCCACCGCCAGCCCCCAGTGCTCGGTTTCCTTGTCGGTCAGACCCGCGATCTGCGCTCCGATCGCTTCTCTTTCGGCAAGGAGCTCGTCGAGCGTGCGCCCGCCAATCACGTCGCGCAAAGCCGACCGCGCGAACTGCGTAATCGCAACGACGTAATCCTGAACATTGATCACCGCCTGATCGGGCCGCACCACGCGCATAAAGAGCACCGCGTCGATCGCCACCGGCACGTTGTCGCGCGTGATCGCCTCCTGTCGCGGGATATCCATCGTGAGGATCCGTGTGTCGACATGCTTCGACTGCTCAATGAGCGGGATCAGAATATAGATGCCAGGCCCGGAGGTGCGCACGAACTTGCCGAAGCGGAAGACGAGCGCTTTCTCCCACTGAACGGCAATCTTGAGCGACTTTGAGATTGCCACGCTAAAGAAGAACCATCCGATTGCGATCAGCACCGGTGGCGTATGCCCCTCCTTGAACTGGTCTCCAAACAGGAGCCATCCCGCCCCGATCAGGGCGAAGAACACGATCATCGAGAGATAGTTGACGATCAAAACCGGTGAGTTGCGTGGCGTGTACATGCGTGTTTCCGGGAGACTCATCGATGGCGGCGGCTGAACCTGCTGAGCTGCCTGTTGCTGCTGCACCTGCTCTTGAAGATCCTTGAACAGCTTCTGGAGTCCCACGTCATCATGCTACATGAGTCGAGACTAAGCTGCAATGGATTTACGATTAACGATGTCACTTCACGATTGCCTTCGATCATGAGAACGCCGCACCGCGAGCTTGCGCGCACGTTGTAAGCTCGATGCATGCCGCCGATCTATGTGGTCGATGCTTTTACTTCGCGCCCGTTCTCGGGCAACCCGGCGGGCGTGTGCCTGCTGGACGCTGACGCCGACGAGACATGGATGCAGAAGGTGGCGGCGGAGATGAAGCACGCCGAGACGGCCTTTGTTTCGCCCCGATTCGAGAGCTACTCGCTTCGCTGGTTTACGCCTGCGGCTGAGGTGGACCTGTGCGGCCACGCGACCCTCGCCTCGGCGCACATTCTCTGGGAAACCGGACGGCTGGACGTAGACCGGCCCGCCGTGTTTCAGACCAAGAGCGGCAACCTGACTTGCACGAAGCATGGCTACGGAATCCAAATGGACTTCCCCGCCGAGCGAGCGATCTCGCGCGCCAAAGTCGATACCCCGCTACTCGTGAGGGCGTTGGGTTTGAAGAGCTACCCGAAGTTCGTTGGCGCTAACCGGATGGACATTCTGTAGCCCAGAACCTGGTCCAGGCGCTCGGCCGCCGGTTCGTCCTTGCGCGAGCGGATTAACACCGCCAGCGGCATTCCCTCCAATAACAGATCGCGTAAC
>JBBREM010000072.1:0-12675 GCA_038202925.1 Fimbriimonadales bacterium
ACTATTGGCGCGAGGAATACGAGGGCAAACGGTTCTTCGCCGGCAGCACCCAGTACGAGCTCACGGGCATGAGCGACATACGCATCTTCCTCCCCTGGCCGCGCGCCTACGAGGTCCGGCTCGAGTTCCGCCTCCACGCGCAGCCGGTCGTCGCCGCGCAATCGTCCTCACCCCCAAAGCGTTAGTTAGGGTTCGACAAGCACAGCAGGTTTCGTCATCCTGAGCGAAGCACCGCCCCGTCGGGGCAGAGTCGAAGGACCGCCGCTATCAGCGCGAGGTTTGAGCGGCGGTCCTTCGGCTGCGCGACTCGCCACCTCGCCGCTTCGCTCAGGATGACGACGTTCGCCACAATCCCTAACGCCGCAGGGAAACTAGCCCGTCAATACGGCAGCTTCGCCACAGCCTTCGCGATGAGCGCGAGCGCGATCGATGCCATCGAGATCAACCCCGTCCCGCAGGCGAAGCCGGCCAGCAACACCGGCGCGTAGCGCGCCCAGTTCACTTCCCCATACTTGCGCGCCATCACCCGCTTGCCGAGCAGTGAGCCGAAATACTGAGGCACCGCCATCGCCGGGAACGCCCCAATTCCCCCGACGAACCCATAGAAGAACAAGAGCGGCAGCTTGAAAACCGAAAACAGTCCATACATAGCCAGCCCCCCCGCGGCACCCATTGCAATGCGCCCGGGGTCGATGGCTTTGATGAACCAGTTGCCGTGCCCCGCCGCGCCGGGCGCGTTGATCTGCATCATTACCGCCTGCATCGACGACTGGATGGGCCAAAACTTCTGCGCGTGCGGAAACTGCGGGCTGGGGAGTGCGGTGGAATTCCAGAAGAAGCTCCAAAAGAGGAAGCTCGCCACGAGGATTAGCGGCAGCATGAGCGCCTCCGCTTTCAAGATGCTGGTGAACTTGGTTCCCGTCAGCTCGACCTCGCGGAAGCGCTGCGCCGCGCCTCCGTGGTCTGCCAGAGGGATCGGCGCGTACCAGATATCCGCCCGCTGATAGCCGCTCGCGATGATGCTCGCCTCCTTCAGATAGGGAAATCCAATCCCCCGGCCGGTGAGCCCGATCATCCGCGCCGAGATGTAGCTGTTCAGAGGCGTCCAGACCAGGCCGAAGAACACGAGCAGCCAGACCGGGAAGCTCGGCACGTAGTAGTGGCAGATCATGATCACGACGATCGTCGCGAACAGCCATGCGCCGATGGCAAGATAAATCGGCACATCTCCCCGGCCGTCCGGCGGAGCTAGGCTAAAGCGCCGTTCGTTGCGCTGCCTCCTCGCGTTCTTGAACGCTTTCGTCACGAGGGCGATGCCGATGATGGCGATCGCGAGGTTGATCCCGATGCCGATCGACAGCCAGAAATCGACGTCGACGGTGAGCTTAGTCACCAGGGCGTCGGAGCCCAGCTTGTAGGTGGGGAACTGGCCGAAGTGGTACAGGATCGGATTAGCGACGATCATCGTCAAGACGCTCGCTAGGCACGCTCCCGCCACGATCTCGTAGGGCAGCACGAAGCCGACGAGAATGTTGCCCAGGCTGAACGAGAGCCCCACGAGAGCGGTGGGCAAAAACCCTTCGACGTTGCGCGTGAAATCGGCGAACGGAATCGGGAAAATCTGGAACGGTTTGCCCAGTACCGTGCCCGTAACCACCGGCACCGCCACGTACAGCAGACCAAACAGCAGCCCGACCACCGTTCCCGTCGAAAAAATCTTCCAGCGCCACGTCTCGGAGCCGGCTTCGCTCAAAGCCGTCGCGCCGGACGCTGCGACTGGAGCGTAGGGGAACGGCAGCTTCTCCACATCGCTGGTGATGCGAAACAGCGTGTAGCCGAGTCCCATCCAGCTCAGCCGGTTGAGCACCTCCATCAGCGCGAGCAAGCCAATCGGCACCCACCAATCCGGGTGCCACAGCTCGCGATGGGTGAGCGCCACGCTGCCTGCGTGAGGCACCGCCCAGGTGGGAAGCTGAGACGCGAGCGGAGCCCCGGCGGGCGACGTGGCGAAGTACCCGTTCCAGATCAGCGCGGAAAACGGCCCGCCGCCAAGGCCGCGCTCCAGGCTCCAAGCCGTCGTCAGCGCCGCCGCGACGTAAAAGAGAACGTAGATTTCCTGCTTCTTGAGCGGGTTGTAGCTGCGCCGCGCCACTTCGGCGAAGAGCACGATCGTGACCCACTCGGCCGCCTCACCCACTCCCGCCCCCGCGACCAGGCCGAGATACATACCACCCGGCAGCATAAAGAGCACGATGAACAGGGCGCCGAGGACGGTCTTGATCGTGAAGCCGTCTTCAAACTTCGTCGGCTCCGTCACGCCGGGAGCCGCTTCTTCAGCAGTCGGCCCGGTGTCAATCGCCATAGCTACAGATTACGGGATTGCCGAGCAGGCGGCGGTGGGTTGTTGCTATTCGGCGGGATTCCGAGGTCGCCAGGCCTGCGATTCGACTTGCGAAGCTCGCCGAGCGCCTCGTCCACCTTTGCCCGATAGCTTTGCGGAAGCTGAGCGTAAGGCACGCCTTCACCGGCGGAAAAGTCTTCGTGCAATTGCTTCTGCATCTCCGCCGATTTGCCGAACAGGAAGTCGAAGTTAAGCTCGCGGCGTTTGCCGTACTTGAACTTCATTTCATCCCACTTCGGGTTCACCCGCACCCAGGGCATCATCTCCGGCCTCTCGCGCGCGAACAATGTCCGGGCCATCTGCTGGGGCGCCAGCGCTTGGCCCCCGTGCATCGAGCCGTTCTGATCCGTCCACTGCTCCTCGAATACGACTTCATTCGTTTCGTCTCGGAGCACAAGTTGGCTGTCCTTGGGGAGTCCCTCCGCGAACATTTCGGTGGCCTCGCGCCGGATGTTGTTACCCACCAGGTCCCAGTCCGCCTGCGATTGCGGCGTCTTGGCGAGAACGACTTCCAGCTCATACGATTCTCTCGCGAAGAGCATGCGGTTGAGCACCGCCATTTGCCCGTCGCTGAAGGTGGAGAGGGGAAGCGGCTTCTGAGCCCGTACCGCCTGCATCTGTTCGGGCGACATCAGTCCGTAGAGCCGAAGCAAGTCCCAGTTTTGAAAGTTGGAATCCATGTTCGGCATCGTCACATACAGGATCAGCATGCCGAGGCTTGGCGCTGAGTCGTCGCCCTCGTTCATGCCCGCGTAGCGCGCCAGGGCGTCGAGCGACAGCCGCCCCTCCTGCTTAACCGACTTCATCAACTCCGATATCGAGCGCCTATCCGCGCGGGTGCGTCGGACATCGGCGGGAATCTGCGGCCGCACGATCACCCAGCCGGCGCTTTCCTCTCGATTGAGATCGAGAAAGGTAAGCGTCTTCATGACCATGCTTGGCGTGATATCCCCGACTCCCGCAAAGGCGGGAGCGAAGAAGGCCATATCCGGCAGGACGGCGACGAAATTCTTGCCTTGAGCTTCCGCCGAGGCGGCGATCATGGGACCGGTGAGAATCGAGATGGGCTCGATCTTCTCTGGTTCCTGAAGTAGCTGCGAAAGCTGCTCAGGCAGTACGCCCGGCTTGTTTCTCTTCCGAAACTCGGCGAAGGACTTCAACATGCTCGCGCCGGGCTCGGCCAGCGTAATTGGCTTCTCGCCCGGCTCCGGCTTTTGATCGGTAATCGGGTCTTGCGGCGGGCCGAGTTGCAGTTGGCGCTGGCCGCTCATCACGATCCGGCCCTTCTCATCCGCGACCTTCAATGAAATCGACACGCTCCCGCCGCCCCAGGGCTCCTTCTGCGCGCATAGCAGGACCTTGCCGATCGCCTTCAGCGGCTTCGTCTCGTGCGCCGCCGAAGTTTGATACGGCTGGTCGGACTCGACAAAAATCTTCGGCGCGAGTTCCGACCAAATGGTCTGCTCGCGCACGATGGCCTGTAGTTCGGCGTCCACGCCGGCGGG
Organism: Fimbriimonadales bacterium; assembly: GCA_038202925.1. Classification (GTDB taxonomy): domain Bacteria; phylum Armatimonadota; class Fimbriimonadia; order Fimbriimonadales; family Fimbriimonadaceae; genus JAEVZK01. The sequence goes on from JBBREM010000072.1 coordinate 3,907, forward strand.
CATCGGGACTTGAAGGGCGGTTGGCGCGCTCGAGAAGACGATGCGACGGGTGAGCGTGACTTGCGCGAGGGCCCGAGCGGGGAAGCGCGCGAGAAGGCGGGTGATCGCCCGCCCGCCCGGCGACTGTCTGTTAAGCCGCTCCACCTGCATCCACGCATTCCGATCGAAATTGCCGTTGTTGCCCTGTTCGGCCTTGTGCTGGTCCTCCATCTGATTCGCCACGAGCTGCGCCTGCTTCTCATTCCAAACGGGCAGTTCTTTCGCCGCCTGGCGAATCTTCACGAGCTCGACTTCCATCTGCGCCGCTCGTTTGACAAAGTCTGCCTTCTCCTCCTCGCGCAGAGCCGATGCCGATCGCACCAGCTTCATCCCCGCGCCGGTGTCCTTCCACTCGCCCGCCGTCGCCTCCGCGAGTTTCGCCATCACGTCTTGCACGGGAGCATCCTTGGCAACGAGCACGACGACGTCCGGCCCGATATTTGGCGCGCAGCTCAGCGGTCGGCCGCTGATACGTGAGATCTCGGCAACCGCGGTCTTGACGTCAATACCCGCGCACGTGCACGAGATCGTGGCCGCCTGCGGACGCGAGGCGAGGGCGAAAAGAAGCGCGGGAAAAAGCCCCATGGACCTAGCTTACAGCAACATGATCGCCTTTCCCTCTCCCTGTCGGGAGGGCTCGCGCCGAGAGGGAGAGGGCGTGCGAAGCTCGGGTACGGCTGGATGGACTCAACGGGTAGCCCAAAGGGCTGTAGCCGCAGGCTTTGGCCTGCGAAGCCTGGCACCGACGTTTTGCGTAGGGGCAAGGCGTGCCTTGCCCTCAGTCGCGCAAAGCCGGGCGCGGCACGCCGTGCCCCTGAGGGTTCACCGCGCCTGCACGGGCGATCGCGAAGCCCCGGAACCGCACCATTTACCCCCGCTAGGACGTATGTATATTAGGTATACTCCGAGTTCAATTGAACCTGAGCCGCCGAGCCCGGCTTTCCTTCTCAGGTCGCCCCTTCTGACCACACAATGCCAGACAACGAAGACATCATTCCGTCCGACGATCAGCACCAGCATATCGACGAGATCCTCAAGAAGGTCGAGGGCGACTACAACGCCGACCAAATTCAGGTGCTCGAAGGGCTCGAAGCTGTTCGGAAGCGCCCGGGCATGTACGTTGGCGACAACGGCAAGCGCGGCCTGCACCAGCTCTTCAAAGAGGCGCTCGACAACTCGGTCGACGAGGCACTCGCCGGCCATTGCGACAGCATCATCGTCACCATCCATGCCGATAACTCGTTGAGCGTCGAAGACAATGGCCGCGGTATCCCGGTGGACAAGCACGCGAAGATGGGCGTCTCGGCCCTGCAGGTCGTCATGACCGTCCTGCACGCAGGCGGCAAATTTGGCGGCGAAGGCAGCGGCTACAAAACGTCAGGCGGCCTCCACGGCGTCGGCGTCTCCTGCACCAATGCCCTCTCCGCCTGGATGGAGACGACCGTCAACCGCGACGGCAAGATTTACAAGCAGCGCTACGAGCAGGGCAAACCGGTAACCGACGTCTTAGTCATCGGCAAATCCGACCATACCGGCACGCGCCAGCACTGGATGGCCGACCCCGAAGTGCTGACCGAGCTGGAGTACGACGTCCACATCTTTACGACCCGCATGAAGGAGCTTGCCTACCTCAACCCGCGCGTCAAATTCGAGCTGATCGACGAGCAGAACCCGGACAACAGCGAGATCTTCCACTACCAGCGCGGCATTCCGCAGCTCGTCGAGGATGTCAACGAGGGGAAGGATTCCCTCCACCCGGTCATCTACTTCAAGCGCACCAAAGAGAGCAGCGAGGTCGAGGTCGCACTGCAGTACCACGACTCATACAGCACGACGCTCCTCGCCTTTTCTAACAACATCTACAACCCGGATGGCGGAACCCACGTATCGGGCTTTAACGCGGCCCTGACCCGCGCCATCAATGCTTACGCGCGCAAGATGGGCTTTCTCAAGGAGAAAGACACCAATTTCACCTCCGACGACGTGAGCGAAGGACTCACCGCCGTCATCTCCCTGAGGCTGGAGAATCCGAGCTACAACTCGCAAGACAAGGTCAAGCTCGTCACACCTGAAGTGCAGGGTCTGACCAACTCGCTCGTGGGCGATGGCCTCACCACCTTCTTTGAAGAGAATCCGCACCTCGCCAAGCGGATCATGGATAAAGCGGTCACCGCCCAGCGAGCGCGCGAAGCGGCCAGAAAAGCGGCGGAGAGCATTCGCAGAGGCAACGCGATGGACAGCTTCGGCCTCCCCGGCAAGCTAAGCGATTGCGTAAGCAAGGACCCCGCCAAGTGCGAGATCTTCCTCGTCGAGGGCGACTCGGCGGGGGGCTCGGCCAAGCAGGCGCGAGACCGAATCACCCAAGCCGTGCTCCCGCTTCGCGGCAAAATATTAAACGTCGAACGCGCGCGCATCGACAAGGCGCTCGACAACGAGGAAATCAAGTCCCTGATCGCCGCGCTGGGCGTGGGCGTTGACTTAACCCTCGGCCGCAGCAAGACCGGCAACCTCGGCGAGGACGATCAGCCCGATCTAGATTTCGCCAACGCCTCATCCCCTCAACCGGCGGTCGAAGGCGGCGAAGTTCTTGACAGCGAATCCGAATTCCAAATTCCAAATTCCAAAGTCCCAATTCCAGGCGAAGCCCTCGATCCCGAATCCGAATTCCAAATTCCAAATTCCAAATTCCAAAATTCAGACGAAGACCAAATTCCAAATTCCAAAGTCCAAATTCGAGAAAAGGCCTACTCCTTCGCCAGCACCGATCGAAAGGGCAAGAAGGATAAGGAGCGCGAGGTCGAGTTCGACCTGTCCAAGCTGCGCTACGGCAAGGTGATCATCATGACCGATGCCGATGTCGATGGCGAGCACATCCGCACCCTACTGCTGACCTTCTTCTATCGCTACATGAAGCCGCTCATGGCGGCCGGCAATATCTACCTCGCCCAGCCGCCGCTATTCGTCGTGCGCATCGGCAACAACGAGCGCCACTACGCGATGAGCGAGCGCGAGCGCGACGACATCATCAAGGGCCTCAAGAAGAACGCCAAGTTTCAGGTGACCCGCTTTAAGGGCCTGGGCGAGATGAACGCTGAGGACCTCGAGGAAACCACGATGACGCCCGACGGGCGGCGTCTCGTGCAGATCAAGCTCGATCCGCAGTACGAGATCGATATCGAGCAAATGTTCTCCCGGCTCATGGGCGAAAAGGTCGAACCCAGGCGCGAATTTATCGAGAAGCACGCCAAGCAGGCAAGCGACGTCGACTGGCACTATTAGGATCGCGTAGGATCGCGCGAGACGACGCCTCGAGACATTGGCGATTGTGGATTGTCGATTGTCGATTTCCCCAATCCAAAATCCACAATCCCCCCTCTCCAAATCCCCCCTCTCCAAATTCCAAATTCCAAATTCCAAATTCCAAATTCCAAATTCCTCAAGTATCGCAACGCGATGGTCCGCCCCATAAACCCGGTAATCCCACTGGTAGGCAATATTGCTGGATTCCTCGAAATAGAAGCGAAACGGCTTTGTTTCCTGGCAATCGTCGCGTACCATCCCTGTGTTGCGGCCTCTGTTGTCGCAGCCTTGGTTTAGGAGAGAGAGGATTTTGATGAAGAAAGCACTTATTATTGCTGCGCTTGGACTGGTTGGCGCTGCTCAGGCCCAAGTCACAATTTACGATGCAACAACCGCGACGGTCACGAACTTCTTGGCGCCGGGCGGTGCGACGCTCCAGGGCACCAACACGATTACCAACTTGATTGCCGACGACGTAAATGTCATCGGAGGGTTCGCTGGTAACGACGTGACTTCCTTTTCGTTCGAACTGGTAAACAATAACGCGGCTTCGGTTTCGTTCCGACCCCGCGTTCGATTCTGGAACGCTGATGGCGCAGGCGGCGCCCCGGGCACTTACTACAGCCAACCGTCAGCCGTCGGCTTTACTTTCAACGCGGTGACGATGGCGGCGAACACGGCGACCACCTTCACCGGCACACTGGCCGCTAACTCTATGAAGGTGCCTTCGGCCACGATGTGGTTCGGAATCACGTTCGACGACAACTCTGGTGCCACCCTTATCACTGCCGCACAGCTCAATAACATTGGCGTCGCCGTTGGCCAGCCAACGGTTGGAACCAGCGCCGATCAGATCTTCACGACTACCGCCGCCGGCAGCTACTTTAATGTCGCCAACCCGGCGGGCGCGCTTTCAAGCCCCTTCAGCGGAAATCCTCCGGCAAACCTGGGCTTTAAAATCACGACGGCTGCTGTCCCAGAGCCTGCATCGATGGCCGTCCTCGGTCTCGGCGCGATCGCCATGATCCGACGCCGACGCAGCAAGAAGGCGTAACCCTACGTCTCTCCTAACAATCAAGGGCCGGGAGCTAACGCTCCCGGCCTTTTTTGCGCCTAGATCACTTGTGCGAGGCCGCGGGATGGCCAAGCAACCGCGCATAAATACCTGAATGCTGGCAAGAAGCTTGGAATCGTAGAAATACGTGCTAAAGTCGTTGTGTTGTTGCTTTTGCTCGTCAAAAGCTTAGGAGAGGATATGAAGAAGACGTTATTGCTTGGAGCGATTGCCATGGTGGGAGTTGCTCAAGCCCAAGTTCTCGTTAACACGGGATTCGAGACAAATACGCTTGGTGCCATCAACGGGCAGGCCTCGGGTGGCCCGTGGCCGTGGGAAGGCAGCGGCACCGTCGTAAACACGGGCGCTACGATGGGGACGCAGGCGCTGACCGATAGCGTCGCGAACCAGGCCTCCGGTGGACTCACCTTCACCGACTGGACTCAGGTTCAAGCCGTTCAGAACACCGGTGGCGTCACGATTCCGGCGGGCCAGTACTTTAACGGCAGCGTCCAAGTTTTCCTCGATCCCACGGACCTGAACTCCGCGATGGGCATCTCCTGCTGGTCAAACGGCGGGAACAACACGCAAGGATATATCCTGTTGTCCGGGTCGGGCTCCATCATTTACCGCAATGGAATTGGAACACCCGCTGGCACGATCGTCGCGAATGCGGGGCCGACCACCGGTTGGCATCAGGTCGGAGTTAGCGTCCAACAGCTTGACCCTAACACCGTCCAGTCCACCTACTACATCGATGGAGTGTTGCTCGCGGGTATCAGCCACACGAGAACCATTGCTACGGGCAACCTTCCGAACGAGTTCGACCTTGTTATCGGAAACGTTTCGGGAGCGGCTGCAACCACATCCGGTCGCTGGGACAACTACCGCGTCGCGATCGAAGCGACCCCGGTGCCTGAGCCGGCAACGATGGCCGCGCTCGGCCTCGGCGCTCTCGCGCTGATCCGACGTCGACGGAACAAGGCGTAAACGCCCAATCCTCTCCAACAATGAAGCCGGGAGCCAACGCTCCCGGCTTTTTTCATGTACGCTTACCGCCGACCATGGAAGGCCATATCGGTGTGGATGAGAGCGGCAAAGGCGACTTCTTCGGCCCCCTCGTGATCGCCGCATGCTTTGTCGGCCCCGAGCATCTTGCCGAATTGGATGGCGTGCGGGATTCCAAGAAGCTCACCGACCCCGTCTCGCTGCGGCTATCGACCATCATCCAACGCGTCTGCCCCCACTCGATCATCGCCATCGGCCCCGCCAAGTACAACGAGCTGTACGAGAAGTTCCGCAACCTCAACAAGCTGCTCGCCTGGGGCCACGCGCGGGCGATCGAGAACGTCCTGGAGGTCCGCCCCTGCGATCTCGTCATCTCCGACCAGTTCGCCGATCCCGCCGGGCTGAAGCGGCAACTCTTTGAGCGGGGCCGCACGATCACCCTGCAGTCTATGGTGCGCGCCGAAGCCGACATCGCCGTCGCCGCCGCCTCCATCCTCGCCCGCGCCGAATTTCTTCGCAAGCTGAAGCGGCTGGGCGAAGAGTTCGGCATCGACCTGCCGAAGGGTGCCTCTACGCAGGTCGTGGAGGCGGGGAAGCGCTACGTCGCCAAGAACGGCGCGGAAAGCCTTCGCAACGTAGCGAAGCTGCACTTCAAGACCACCCAATCCGTTGTAGCCGCCGGTCTTTAGCCGGCGTGAGCAAGACCTACGCCGAAGGCGTGTAGCCGCAGCGGCCCGCTGCGCCGCGCCCGTAGCCGCCGGTCTTCAGCCGGCGCATTGAACGGTACTCGGGAAGCGCCTGAATCGATCACGGATCCCCGATCACCGATCCCCCTTCGGGCTATGCTTGACCGATGAGCGCCGAGTCCCGCATCCGCCGGTCGCTGTCGGTCGACACCGACGTCGACCGCCTCCTCCGCCGCATTCGCTGCCAGATCGACTTCGGCCGCGCGATCGACGACGGGCGGTTCACCGAGGCGCTCGATCGCGCCGAGGAAACCTACAAGTCCTATACGACCTATACAGACCTCCAACAGGCAATAACCAAAGCCGAGCAAACCCTAGCAGAAGTCACAAAGGAAGCCAAGACCTTCACCATCCACCTCGTCGGCCACGGCCATATCGATATGAACTGGATGTGGAGCTGGCCCGAGACCGTCGCCGCCACCCACGACACCTTCGCCAGCGTGCTCGCGCTCATGGACGAGTACCCCGAGCTGACCTACTCGCAAAGCCAGGCCAGCGTCTACGCGCTCATCGAGAAATACCACCCCGAAATGTTCGAGCAGATCCGGCAGCGGGTGAAAGAGGGCCGCTGGGAGATCACCGCCGTGCACTGGGTGGAGGGCGACAAGAATCTCGCCAGCGGTGAAGCCCTCGCCCACCACCTCCTCTACACGCGCCAATTCTTCAAAGAGAAGTTCGGCCTCGCCCCCGAGGACCTGCAGCTCGACTGGGAACCCGACACCTTTGGCCACTGCAACACCCTCCCCGGAATTCTGAGGCAGGGAGCGGTGAAATACTACTATTGCTGCCGCCCCGGCGGCGGACAGGAGCACCTGCGCGTCGGCGAAGAGCGCCCGCCCCTCTTCTGGTGGCAAAGCCCCGACGGCTCGCGCGTGCTGGTCAACAAGGAGACCACTTGGTACAACAGCTACGTCGAGATCGGCGACAACTTCGCCCTCCCCGCCGCCGCCTTCTGGAAGAAGACCGGAATCAAGGATTGGCTGAACGTCTACGGCATCGGCAACCACGGAGGCGGCCCGACGCGTGAGGAACTCGACTTCTTCCTCGAAACCCGAGACTGGCCCTGCTGGCCGAAAGTCGAGTTTGGGACCGCGCAGGGCTGGTTTAGGAAGATCGAGCCGCAGTGCAACGACCTGCCCGTCCTCGACCACGAGCTGAACTTCGAGTTCACCGGCTGCTACACCAGCCAAAGCGCGATCAAGAAGGCGAACCGCTACGGCGAGAACTATTGCGTGGAGGCGGAGACGCTCTCCAGTTTAGAATTTAGAATTTGGAATTTGGACTCGCAGAATTCCAAATTCCAAATTCAAAATTCCAAATTAAGAGAGGCCTGGCTCAACATCCTCTTCAACCAGTTCCACGACATCCTCCCCGGCTCGGGAGTCCAAGAAACCCGCCAGCACGCCCTCGGCCTGTTCCAGGAGACAGCCGCCATCACCGGAGCCATCAAGCGCAACGCCCTTCAGGCAATGGCGAAGGATTTGAATACGGTGTCGCTTCTGCCGGACACCGCGGAGGGCATCGAAGAGCGCGAACTCCTCTCCCAATACCCAATACCCACGACCCAACACCTCGCCAGACCGGTTCCGACGGAGCGGAACCCTCCACATCTAAACGCCCCCTTCGAAGCCGGCGCCGGCCAAGGCGCGGGCGAGAGCGGCTTCTCCCGCGCCTCCGGCGGCGGCCACCGCTTCCGCCCGATGATGATCTACAACCCATGCGCGTGGAAGCGCACCGAGCTGGTCGAGATCAACCTCTACGACCTCCCCGAAGACATCCCCGCCTCCAGCATCGTCGCCCTCGACGAGCAAGGCAACGCCCACCCCACCCTCGACATCAGCAGCATCTCCGGAGGCAACCACGACTGGGGCCACCGCCGCACGACGCTGTTGTTCGAGGCAAAAGACGTCCCCGCGCTGGGCTACAAGGTGTTTCTGTTTTGCGAGGGAGAACCAGACGCAGATCACGGCGGGATTGACACGGTTGACGAGATCACATTCGAGACACCGCACCTCAAGCTTCAACTAGATAAGTTTGGCTCGGGCATCCGTGACATCACGCTCAAACCGGCTACTCAGATGTTCGGCTCCTGTATCGAGCCCCTCGGCTGTTGGGAGTACGTCACGGAATGGCCAACGGGCATGTCCGCCTGGCTTCTCGGCGGCAACCGAAGCAAGAGCGCCGCTAAGCTCGTTCGCGACGAGCGCACCTATCTGGAAACCTCCCGGTTCCGCGTGCATGGAAACGGAAGGAATGAGGCAACGGCGAGCAGAACCGGCTCGAACTTTGCCCTCGTCGCGACGAACGACATGAACGTGCCAGACACGTCAAGCAAAGTCAAGTTGAAAACGATCCTCAGCGGCAGCACGCCGCGCATAGACTTCTTCGCCGACATAGACTGGCGAGAGATCGGTGATGCACCGAAGGGAATACCCGGCTTAGTCATCGACTTCGAGCACGGTATCAGCGGGGACGTATTGTACGAAACGGCTTTTGGGAAGGTGGAGCGCAATGGCGACGAAGGAAATGATGTTCCCAGCCTGCGCTTCTCGCATGTGTGGGGTGAGCTCTCACCGGGTGAATCCTGCGGCATCACGCTGCTGCAGGACAGCAAATATGGAC
>JBBREM010000073.1:0-12301 GCA_038202925.1 Fimbriimonadales bacterium
GATCACCGTCCTCGACCTCGGCTCTAGCAAAACTACTTGCCTCGCGGCTTCGGCCGATGAGGCGGGGAACGTGCGCGTCGAGGCCCTGTCGGTTACCGAGTCGCGTGGCATCAAGCGAGGCGTGATCGCCGATATGGATGAAGCTGCGCGTTCCATCGACAACGCCATCCGAGCGATCCGAAAGGAGCTGGGCAAAGAGGTTGGCGGGATCGTGGTGGGCGTGGGCGGTGACCACATCGAGGGCATCCAGGCGCAGGGATTTGTCCCCATCTACCCGCGAAGCCGCGTCATCTCCCGCGAAGACGTTCTGCAGGTCATCAACCACAGCAGGCAAGTGGTCATCCCCCCCGATCGAGAAATGATCCAGGCGCTGCCGCGCGAGTTTCGAGTCGATGGACAGCGGGGCATCCTCAAGCCGATCGGCATGAACGGCAGCAAGCTGGAATGCGTCACCTATATCGTCACCGGCCAGGCTACTTATCTGCAAAACATTGAAAAGGCGGTCGGCCTAGCCGGGCACAAGGTGGAGCAGATGGTGCTGCAGCCGCTCGCGAGCGGGCTCGGCGCGTTGACGCAGGAGCAGATCGAGCTGGGATCGGTGATTGTAGACATTGGCGGCGGCGTCACCGAGCTCGCCGTGTTCAGCGGCGGATCGATCGCCTTTAGCGCCTCGATCCCCATCGGCGGGCAGACCGTGACGAGCGATTTGACCAAGCTCCTCAAGACCAGTCCCGAAGAAGCGGAGCGCCTAAAGACGAAGTTCGGGGGGGCGATGGCTCGAAATATTGTCGAAAATGAGTCAGTTGAGGTTCAACAGCTTGGACAATCTATCAGTCGCCCCTTGCAACGAAAGGTACTATGCGAGATCATTGAGAGCCGGATGCGAGAACTGGCGCTCATGGTGAAACAGCAAATCGAGAAAAGCGGGATGTACGGCGTTCTACCCGGCGGAGTGGTACTCACCGGTGGGGGCGCAATGCTGCAAGATACGCAAAAGCTTTTCGAAGATGTGCTGAAACACTTGCGGGTTGAGATAGTTGAGCCTAAAGTAAAAGGATCGACGCATGGATCGGTAGAAAAGCCAGGAATGGCAGCGGCCCTTGGAATGGCGCGCTTTGCGATTCAATGTTTCGGCGATGAACTAGGGCCGGCATCTGGGGCAGGCTGGAAAGAGAAGATCAGAACATTCTGGTCGCTCATCAGCGGAAAGGCATGATCACGGTCAACGGAAGGATTTTCGAGAAGAAGATGACAACTAAGGCGAACATCAAGGTTATTGGCGTCGGCGGAGGCGGTTCGAATGCGGTTAACCGCATGATCGAGTCCGGCATTCAGGGTGTCGAGTTCATTGTGATGAACAGCGACATCCAGGTGCTGGATCTCGCGGCTGCTCCCAACAAGGTTCAGATCGGCGGCAACATCACCCGCGGCCTCGGCGCCGGCGGGAACCCCGAAGTCGGCAAGAGCGCGGCTGAGGAAAGCAAGAACGACATTCGTAAGGTAGTCGAAGGCGCGGACATGGTGTTTATCACGGCAGGCATGGGCGGAGGCACCGGCACCGGTGCGGCTCCTGTCATCGCCGATCTCGCTCGCGAGCTCGGCGCGCTGACCGTCGCCGTCGTGACTCGCCCGTTCGGCTTCGAAGGCCCGCGACGAGCGCGGATGGCGGAGCAGGGCGTTACCGCGCTCCTGGGCCGCGTCGACACGATCATCACGATTCCGAATGACCGCCTTCTCAATCACGTCGAGAAGAAGACGACGCTGGTCGACGCGTTCCGCGTCGCCGACGACGTGCTTCGCCAGGGCGTGCAGGGCATTTCCGACATCATCACAATCCCCGGACAGATCAACGTCGACTTCGCGGACGTTCGCGCGGTCATGAGCAACGCCGGCCCCGCCCTGATGGGCATCGGCTACGGCGTAGGCGACCAGCGCGCGCTGCAGGCGGCCCAGTCGGCCATCAACAGCCCGCTGCTCGAGCAGACCGTGCACGGCGCTACCGGCCTTCTCGTCAACCTCACCAGCGGAGAGGATCTGACGCTTGCCGAGGCGAACGAGGCGATGGCCTACATCCAGCAGCTATGCGACCAGGCCGAGGCGAATATCTTCTTCGGCACCGTCGTCGATCCGACGATGGACGGCACCGTCCGAGTTACCGTCCTTGCGACCGGGTTCAACCCCTACAGCACGGAAGGTCGGCAGGTATCGACCGCGACGTTCAGCCAGGAATCGCCGAAGTATGCCGGCACCTATGGCACTGCGACCTCGGCGCAGCCTCAGACGCCGAACTCGACTCCCGAGCCGGCGACGGCGGCCGTGGATGAGATCAAGATCGATACCGACGTCATCAATCAGACGCCGGCATCGAGTCGAGGCGCGAACGCAGACACCAGCGCGGTGTTCGACGAGAGCGACCTCGACATCCCCGCGTTCCTCCGCGAGCACAGAGCGAAGAGCAACTAACTTAGAGCACCCCGCTCCACCAGCCCCGCGCTTAGCGCGGGGCTTTTTTGTTGATGGAGATGATGGAGATGAATGGAGATGATGGAGATGATGTAGGTGATGTAGGTGATGGAGGTGATGGGGGTCATTCCGAGAGAGAACTCGACCCGAGGGGCGAGTCGAGGAATCTGCCTGGAGTTGCCGACTGCTCATGAACAAAGCGCCCACAGTGCCAGATCCCTCGGTTTCGCTCGGGATGACAGCCTCTCATGTAGGCCGCGCCAGTTCGCTGAGATGTTCTTCACCGAGCGTATGGGTGCTCAGCCATTCGTCAAAAGCCTGTTGGGCAGCTTCCAGCTTCTTGGCTCGCTTCACGCCTTTGTCCCGGGTCGGCTCATCGAGCTCGGGGAAGAGTCCCCAGTTGATGTTCATCGGCGAGAACTCGCGGGGGGTGTCGTCTTGCAGATGGGCGATGAGCGAGCCGTAGGCGCATGCGCGGGGCGGGGCCCGTAACTCTTGCCCGTTGGCCTTACGAACGGCCACAAGCCCCGCATAGATTCCCATCGCCGCCGACTCGACATAGCCCTCAACGCCCGTAAGCTGGCCGGCGACAAGCAGATTGGGCCGCTCTCGCATCTCAAGGAACGGCGTGAGCACGCGCGGCGCTTCGATGTACGTGTTCCGGTGGATCACGCCGAAGCGCACGAACTCCGCGTGATCCAGGCCCGGAACCATCTGAAACACCCGCTTCTGCTCGCCCCACTTGAGGCGCGTTTGGCATGCGACGAGGGAATAGAGCGTCTTTTCTCGGTTCTCAGGCCGCAATTGGAGAGCCGCCCATGGGCGGCGGCCGGTGCGCGGGTCGGTGAGGCCGACCGGCTTGAAGTTGCCGAAAGCCAGCGACCGAGCGCCTTTCTCCGCAATCGCCTCGATCGGCGAGCAGCCCGAGAAGTATTTGATCTTCTCGAGGAGCTGTTCTTCCATCGTTCCTTCGCCCCCAACGACATCCCGCTTTCCACCTGCCTCAAACGCATGTATCGGCGCGCGCTCCGCGTGGACCAGCTCATGCACGAAGGCTTCGTAAGTTTCCTTGTCGAACGGGCAGTTGAGGTAGTCGTCCCCCTCGCCCTTGTCGTAGCGCGACTGGGCAAAGACCACATCCCGGTCGAGCGACGACGCCTCGACGGTCGGCGAGACCGCGTCGTAAAAGTAAAGATGCTCGCGGCCGGTGAGCCGGGCCAGCCACTCGGCTAGGTCGGGCGAGGTGAGCGGACCAGTGGCGAGGATGAGGGTGTCACCCGTCGCCAGGACTTCCTCGGCTAGCTCGGGGGTGAACTCGTCCCGAACTACGTCGATCAACGGGTGCAGTGAGATTGCATCGGTAATCGCCCGTCCAAAGGCCCCACGATCCACCGCTAGCGCCTCTCCCCCAGGCACGCTATGCTCTTCGGCCAGCCTGAGAACGATCGAGCCGAGCGCCTTCATCTCGGCCTTGAGCTGGCCGGCCGGCGAGGTGGGATTCTTCGACTTGAACGAGTTGGAGCAGACCAACTCGGCGAAGTATTCGGTCGTGTGAGCCGGCGTCATCTTCGCCGGGCGCATCTCGTAAAGCCGCACCGGCAAGCCTGCAGACGCCACCGCCCAAGCGGCTTCCACCCCGGCGAAGCCTGCTCCCACGACCGTGATCATTCCTCGATTGTGAATGGTAAGGGCATAATCTAGCCCATGACCGCACGGCAGCTGCTGGAGTTTGAACTCGATCAGGTCGCGAAGCAGATCGAGGTGGTGCTCTCCGACTTGCCGGACGAACGCTACGACGTCAAGTGCTCGCCGGTCGGCATGAGTCCTCGCGAAATCCTGGCTCATCTTTGCGAGGCGTGTGATGCGTTCGTCTGCTACGCAAAGGGCGAGAAATACACGTGGGGAAGTCTGGTAGTCGAGACTCCCAATCTAGCCACTTGGCGTCGCTACCGAGAAGCAGCGGTCGCGGCGGTTACCGATGAGAATCTAAAGCTCGCTTACGACTTCCTTGTCGGCCACGAGAACTACCACGTGGGCCAGCTCGCTCAAGTCCGGCTACAGATTCAGCCGGAGTGGGATACGAACGAGATTTACGGCTGAGAAACGAGTAGACCGCGCCATCGCCTTGCGATGCCGCGGTCTTGAATTTCCTTCTCCTTCGCGCCGATTCTGCGCTTGGGAGAAGTCGCTCCAACAGGTTCAGTTGCCGAGCTTGTAGTACGTGTACTTGTCGATCTGGAAGGTGGCCGAGCCTTCGCCAATGGGGAAGTCCTTATGCATTTGGCCGGGCTTCACGGCAGAACCATCCACCGAAGTCCATTGCAGCTTCAGCTTGTCTTCTCCGACGCTGTAATTGCCGGCAGACTTCCAGTTGGGGCCGATGAAGTTGAACGTGCCGTTCCCCCTGAGCACCATTTTGATATCGGTGCGAGGCTTGTCGCCGTCCCGTAGGGTCCAGGTTCCGACCATTGGGCCCGATCCTGACGACGGTTGAGAGTTGGCCGAATGGCTCGCCTTCTTCCGCTTGCTGTGACTCTTGTGGCTCGGGGCAGCCGCTGCGGAGGCGACCAATGAGCCGATCATGACAAACATCCATGTTGTTTTGATAACGCGCTTCATGTTGATTCCTTTCAGTTCGCTTAACGCGCAACTGGAGACCTCGCTATCCTTGCAAGGCTGATCTTGTTGTAACAGCCGCAAGAGATTAAGTCAAGCCAAACTGATGTGTTAGTGTGTGGTGCAAGGCTGAGCAAAAACTCAGCCCTTCACGTAGCGATAAGTGTCGATAGAAAACGAGCCATCTTCGCGGAGGGCAATGGTCTTGCGCATCGAGCCGAATTCGACGGCTTCGCCATCGACCTCGGTCCAGATAAGCGTGAGCTTGTCGCCGTCGAGCTCGTATTTGCCGCGAGACGTAGCGCCGACGCAGGCAAACTCGAACGTCTTGTTCGCCTTGAAGACCATGCGGGTGGACTTGTCATTGCGAACATTCCAAGTTCCAACCACGTCGACGGAGCCGGAGCGCACATAGCGCAGCCCATCGACGAGCAGCGCGCCGTTGTCCGATCGGCCGTACAGATCCTTAACCCCTTGGCGGGGGAACTGACCGTTGGCGATGAAATGGATCTGTTGGTCCTTGACCTCGACGGTGCCGGTGGTGGCGCTTATCGCGCCGTTGTTGTTGCTGGCGTAGGTGAAGGTGCCGTCGGGCCGGATGAGAAACCGCGCATAGGGCTCGGTCATGCCGAGCTTCTGCGCGGTCGCCTTCAGCTCCGAGGAAAGCTCAAGGCGGTACGAACCGACAAGCCAATCCGGCGAGGGGGACGAGAACGCGCTAACCGATAGCGCGAGGATGGCGAGAGCGGTAAGCGGTCTCATACTCCGCCCTTTCCACGAGATCATTTGCACGAGAACTAGCGCAAATGACAGTGTTGTTCTGCCCACGCGCTAGTACGGGGTTTGCCCTTAACCGCGAGGGATACTGCGGAAATAGTGGGTCAGCCGCGCCGTTTGGCTCGACTCCGCCACCAGCGAGCCGGCTTCAAACGCGGAGGTTGGCTGCCAGCGGACGGTTCCGTAGTAAGGGTCATAGACCCGGAACGCGCCATCCCTCGCGGCTTGGATAAGCATGAAATGGCCATTGTCGATACCAAACGCAACGCGGATGGCGGTCGGATAGCCCCGCTTGACCTGAGCCGTAATCTCCACAAGGGTCTGCCGCAGGTTGGTGGCTGGCGTCATCGCGTATGTGCAGCCTATTGCCGCACCAAGCTTCTCGTTGAGGATGGCGGTGAGGCCGGACTCGATGCCGCCTTCGGCTCCGCGCGCGGTTACCTTGCCACCGTAGCTTTCAAGCCATTCGCGCTGTTCTTTCGCCAGACCCAGGTTCGCGCCCTCCGGGTCGAGCTTGTGAAGCTGGTAGTTCTTGTGCAGCTCCCAGGCATAAATCGGATTCAGCTCGGCAAGGGCAACCTGCACCATCGCCTCGCCGCAAGTCTGTTGATACTGCTGCATCAGGTTATCGGGCTCGCGCATCGTCGAGAGCCTCACGATATCTGCGGGATCTTTCCCGCGGATTTCGTCCGCGTAAGCCTTGATGGTTCCGGGTTGACTGCCCGCCGCGAAGACCTTGAGAATTAGCATCCGCTCGGTGTCGTTGGCCGCGCGCTGCAGAGGCTCGCCGAGGTCTCCCGCCGAACCGAGCCTTGCGCGTAAAGCTGCCAAGTGAAGGGGTGTCGCGAGTTCCTGGGAGACGGCGCGCTCTAAGAGAGCGGGGAGCCTCAACGCATCGAATGTCGAAGCTGAGGCCTTGGACGCGGAGGACGAGGTGGTCGCGGTTACGGGAGCCTCATCGTCGCAACCCGACAACCCTGCGGCGACCAGCACGGAAAGGACCAAGAAGCCTGCGCGCATTCTGACTACAGTGTAAGGCAAGTCGCCATGTAAACTCCCCCCGTGATCAACGAGCAGCGGCTGATCTCCTTGTTCAAGGAGCTCTGCCTCATCAACGCCCCCGCTTTGGAAGAGAAAGCGTCGGTCGATTGGACCAAGGCCTATCTCGCGAAGATTCCCGGCATCGAGGTTTGGGAGGATGAAGGGGGCAAGGCGATTGGCGGCAATGCGAACAACGTGTTCGTCCTCCTCAAGGGCAATATTCCCGGCGCGCCAGGCATCTTCCTTTCGGCTCACTTCGACACGGTGGAACCGACGACGGGACTGGTGATTGGCGAGCGCGACGGCGCCTTCTTCAGCGAGTCCGACACGATCCTCGGTGCCGATGACAAGGGTGGCATGGCACCTGCGATTGAGGTAATTCATTCGTTCATCGAGTCAGGCGATCCGCATGGCGACATCGTGCTCCTGCTTAGCTGCGCTGAGGAAATTGGCCTGCGCGGCGCCGCCGCGATGAAGCTGGATGATCTCAAGCTGGACTTCGGCTATGTGCTCGACACCGGCCCGCCGGTCGGCTCGTTCGTGACCCGAACGGCGACCCACGACAAGCTCGATATCAAGATCACCGGCAAGCCTGCCCATGCGGGAAAAGACCCCGAGAAGGGAATCAACGCGATCCAGGTGCTCGCCCGCGCGGTGGATGGAATGAGGCTGGGCAAGGTGGGTCCTGAGCTAACCGCCAACCTGGGCATGATCGAAGGCGGAACCGGAACCAACGTGGTCTGCGCCGAAGTCCGCGTAAAGGCGGAGGCGCGTGGCACGAACGTCGAAGAGCTGGACGCGCAGGTTGAGCACATGGTGCAGCGCTTCGAGCAAGCGGCGAGGGAGTTCGGAGCGACGGTGGCGATTATCCACGACCGACACTACCGCAGCTACACCATTCCCGACGACGCCCCGGTCGTCCAAATTGCCCGGAGAGCCTCTAGGGCCCTAGGCATGGAGCCGACGCTCCGAACGACGCTGGGCGGCTCGGACGCAAACGTCTTCAACGCCCGTGGCATCCCGTCGATCGTTGTGGCAACGGCAATGGAGCACATCCACACCCATGAGGAGTCGATCTCTATTCAGGGTCTCGTCGATACCGCCCGGCTGGCCTATCAAATATGCCTGGAAGCTGCGAAGGTGTAGCCAGATCGACACATTGAACCGAACGGCAACTGCTGCCGTGGCGGTATAAAAGGAAGAGGCTTGCTTACCTTCAATGGCGCAGGAACGGCCTTTGCGACATCGGATTCCCGATTTCTGATTTCTGATCACCGATCACCGATCACAAGACGCGAGGTTCCACTTTTGGCCAAACAAGCCGCCCAAACCTACACAGAAACGCCCGCCGAACTTGAACAATACTTCCGCGAGATGGTCTTCTTGAGACATTTCGAGGAGAAGTGCAACTTCGCCTATCGCGCCGGCAACGCCTTCGGCTACCTTCACACATACATCGGCATGGAGGCGCTGGCGGTGGGCTGGCTCGACTCGATTCGCAAAGGAGACGACTATGTCATCACCGCCTATCGAGACCACCCTCACGCTCTCCTGCTAGGAGTGGACCCGGTGACGGTGATGGCGGAGATCATGGGCCGCTCCGGCGGCACATCTCGGGGCAAGGGCGGATCGATGCACCTATATTCCAAGGAGAAGGGGCTATATGGCGGATGGGGAATCGTGGGCGGCCACGTCCCGCTTGCTACGGGGCTCGCCTTTTCGAGCTGGTACCGCGGTGACGACAAGGTGACGCTGTGTTACCTAGGCGATGGCGCAGCCAACGCGGGAGTCGTCTTTGAAAGCCTCAACATGGCCGGGCTGTGGGATCTGCCATGCATTTACATCGTCGAGAACAATCTCTTCGCAATGGGCACGCGGCTCGAATACCACGCTGCCGACACCGAGCTTTGGAAGCGCGGGCTGCCCTTCGACATCAAGAGTGAGCGCGTCGATGCGATGGATGTGCTCCAGGCGAAGAAGGACGCGCAGCGAATCGTCGATTGGGTTCGCGAGAACAAGAAGCCGTACTTTGTCGAAGCCATGTGCTACCGCTACGCGGGCCACGGCGCCGCCGACAACGATCGCCAGCTTTATCGCACCAAGGACGAGGAAGCCAGGTATCACGACGACGACCCGATCAAGCGGCTCGAGAAAGTGCTGATCGACCGAAACGTGATGACCAAAGAGAAGATGGAGGCCATTGAAGCCGACGCCATCAGCCAGGTCGACAAGATTTACGAAGCGGCCCTCGCCTCATCCGAGCCCGAGCCGGATGAGGTTTACAGCCATGTGTACACGGATATGGATACGGAGCGTGGGCACTGATGGGTGAATTTAGAATTTTGAATTTGGAATTTAGAACTTGTACTCGGCCAACACGAACGCCTAGCTCCACACTCCAAATTCCAAATTCCAAATTCCAAATTCCAAATTCAGGAATTGCACCGGAGGTGCTCTAGTGCCCACCATGACCTACCGCGACGCGCTGCGTCAGGCGATTAGCGACGAGATCGAGCGCGATCCGGATGTCTTCATCATGGGCGAGGATATCGGGCGCTACGAAGGCACCTTCAAGGTCACGAAGGGGCTTTTCCCGAAGTACGGGATGAAGCGCTGTCTGGATACCCCAATCACCGAGCCCGGCTTCACCGGCATCGCAATCGGTGCCGCGATGGCGGGCCTGCGGCCCATCGTTGAAATGATGACGATGTCCTTTTCCATCCTCGCGATGGATCAGATCATCAACCACGCCGCGAAGATTCACTACATGACCAACGGACAAATTACGGTTCCGTTGGTGATTCGCGGGCCCGGCGGCGCGGCGAAGCAGCTCAGCGCCCAGCACAGCCATTCCGTCGAAGGCTGGTATGCCCACACCCCCGGCCTCAAGGTCGTCTGTCCGGCGACGGTGCAGGACGTGTACGGGATGCTCAAAACGGCTGTGCGCGACAACAATCCGGTCATCTTCAACGAGAATCCCACCCTCTACGCGCTCAAGGGCGATATTCCCGACGATCCCGATTTCACCGTTCCGTTTGGGAAAGCGCAAATCCTGCGCGAAGGAGCGGATGTGTCCCTCATCGGCTACAGCCGCATGACCCACACCTGTCTCGCCGCCGCGGAGCTTCTCGAGAAGGATGGGATTCACTGCGAAGTCGTGGACGTTCGCTCGCTGCTGCCCCTCGATACGGAGACGATCTACAACTCGGTGCGGAAAACGCACCGCGCCATTGTCGTGTACGAAGACTGGAAGAGCGGCGGGTTCGGCGCGGAGATCGCAGCCCGAATCGGCGAAGATTGCTTCGACGATCTCGATGCTCCGATTGGCCGGGTTGGCGGTTTGAACGTGCCGATGCCCTACAACCGCACCCTGGAGCTGCAGGCGATCCCGAACGAGAACGACGTGGTAGCGGCCGTACGCAAACTAGGCTAAATCCCAGGCCACAACGCCATAGGCTTACAATAACGTCGTGAGAGAGTACGACGTTGTTTTTGTAGGCGGGTACCACCTGCGGGAAAAGATGGTCGAAGTCATGAACGAGCACGGCCTCCTAGGCTGGCGCGTGGTGATGTTCGAGGTGGTCGAGACGAACTGTTGGATCACGTTCGAGCGGGACCTTGCTCCGGGAAAGCCTGGGCCCGCGCGCGCCTAGTGCCGCTCGTTTACCGCGACATAGAATGTCATCCTGGAAGTGAGCTGGCGAACTGGAAGGATCTAGTCGTAATCGCCACTTGTCCACAAGCAGAATGCTCCAGACGCAGATCCTTCCAGTCCCGCTCGTTCGTCGCGCATTTCCAGGATGACACCTCGCGCCTTCATGGAAGAAAGCAGGCGTGGCCTTTGATCACGGTTGTCCGTCTGTAGGGAAGGTGAAGACGGCCGTGCTCGTTGCTGGACTCCTTCTCGCAGCCCAATCAGGGGCGTCGACGGAACGCGTCGTCCCCATCCTCGATGCGCCCCGGATCGCCCTGGAGGGCATCGAACCCGATCATGCCTCCCTCGAGATCGTCACCGTCCCCATGGTGTTCCCGGTAGCGGGCAAGGTTGAGTGGGAAGACACTTTCCTAGCCTCGCGAGGCAGCCGCCGCCACTTCGGGCAAGACCTCATGGCCGAGAAGATGACGCCCCTCGTGGCGTGTTTCGATGGCTGGGTCACGCTGCACAAGGCGAAAGCCGCAGGCGGCCACAACTGGCTGGAACTGCACGGGCTGAATGCCTGGCGGGCTTGCTACCTGCACATCAACAACGACACGCCGGGGACGGACGACGGATTGGGCTCCGATGCCTACGCGTTTGCGCCCGGATTGAAAGATCGCGACTACGTTCGCGCCGGGCAGTTCATCGCGTATGTCGGAGACAGCGGCAACGCCGAAGATGTAGCCCCGCACTGCCATTTCGAGCTGTGGGATTCGATGGCGCGGGCGGTCGTGAACGCCGGCCCGTCCCTACTGGCCGCCGAGCACGTCGAGCTTCCGCATCGCCCTTGACCCTCGCCTCGCCGTAGGGTACATTTCCTTACTCCCCCAGGCCCAGGTGGTGAAATTGGTAGACGCGCTGGCTTCAGGTGCCAGTGTCCGCAAGGACGTGAAGGTTCGAGTCCTTTCCTGGGCACCAGAAAAGAGGTTTAGGTTCAAATGAACCTAGTTTTTCAGGCAGTCCGCCATTGCTTCTTTCCACGTCCACTGCTTTCTCGGATTACCCAAGAGCTTCACTGCCTGACGGGCGGGTGTGAATCGTGGCAGCTTTGACCGGGCATCAATCAGAGGCCCCGTATTGTAAAAGCTCCAAATGTCGTACAAGCCGGAGATCAGAACGCCAAGGAACACCGCGGTATCAAGATTGCAATCGGCAGAATTAGCCGGCGCACAGTTGGCGCTCCACGCTCGTTTCGAGTGCTTTCGCAAACCCGCGCGAGTCCCAGTCGAATGCCCGCAGGACTGCGCCACGTATGACGCTTTCCGGGGCGAGGAGTGGTGGCCCGTTGGGAATGCTAGCTTGGAGCAGGACCGCCCGATCGGTCAGCCGGAGCGCGCAACCGCTGGCCTTCCTTCCCGTTCGCTCGTCCACCACGTCGTTCGGTGAGGCGAAGGTGAAGCAATCGGCGGTTTTTGTGTTGCGGCCTGCAAACGCAGTCTCCTCCGCCAACCGCGCGGGAACGCCGCAGGCTCTCAGCGCCTCGACGATGGGCCGCACTGCTGAGCGGTAGGCCGCCTTGAGCGAACGAACTCCTGAGAGGGGAAGCGCGAGGCCCACCGTGATATCGTGCCCGTGCAACACCGCCTTCCCGCCTGTAGGCCGGCTCACCCAGTTGGTCGTCTCAGGCGATATGAGATCGCGCGAGGGAGACTGAAACCTGCCCAGGCTCACCCATGGACCGTCCCATCCGTAGACGCGGCAGCCTGG
>JBBREM010000074.1:0-11570 GCA_038202925.1 Fimbriimonadales bacterium
GGCAAGGGGCGACTTCAGGTAGATCCTTTCAGTTCGCCAGCTCACTTTCAGGATGACTGGTTCTTGGACGGCAGACGCTAAGGCTGATGCATCACTACCGCTCTGCGAAGGTCGCTACGCGGCGATTGCAGTGACCCCGAACGCTTCTGTCGCTCGCTGAACCCGGACAAACCCTGCCGATGCCAGTCGCTTCATGACCCCTGGCGTGATGCGCGCGCCGTACCCACTGTCAGGATCACCGACGTAGTGAAACAGCCTGCCGCCGCGGCTGAGAACCCGCAGAAGTTGCCGGTAGAGGGCTTCGGAATACAGCTCGCCGCCCAGCGCGATGGTCGGCGGATCGTGCAAAACCGCCGAGAAGGAACCGGCCGGCATATCCCCGATTAGCTCCGACGCATCGCCGATCATCTGCGTGATGTTGTCGCGGGTGAAAAGCTCCTGCGACCAGGGGTTCAGGGCGCACAGCTCGATGGCGGCAGGGTCGAGCTCGATGGTGACCACCTCCCTCGCCGTCCGGGCGGCGGCGATGGCGGTGTATCCGAGGCCGGTGGCGGTATCGAGCACCCGTCCCTTCTGCACGCCTAAGGCCGCGATCTTGGAGCGCGTGTCGGTCATCGGATCCGTTCTCTTAATCCGGTGCATCGGGATGCCGGAGACAAGCACCGTCGGTGCCCCCGTTGTTGGGCAGAGCGAGCGCACCCAGCCGGTGGTTTCCGAGAACACCTGCAACGCCCGTGCGCGGCCGTGTTCGTTTGCAAACACCTTCCGCTCTTCTTTCGCGATCTGCTCGATCACGGACCATGGAACTTGATCGCCATCGAAGGTGACGCCCTGATCGTCAAGCTGCGCCTCTGATTTGCTCATTCCCAGATCGAGCGTGCTGATCACCGACGCCTTGCCTGCCCCCCTTGCATCGAGCAATGGTTTGGCTTGAATATAAGAAAGGACCAGACTTGGAGGCGGCACCTGTTGAGACTACTCCGACGCTTGCCTAAGCGACCGGGCACTGGCAACGCAGTGCCAGGCGTATAGCCCCCCGATGATCGCGGTGAAGAATGAGCTGCCAAACACCATGCTGGCTCCGCAGTCGCCCTTGTAGGCGTTATCCCACCAACCTGGGTTGATGGCGGCTAAGCCGAGCATCGCAATTGCAATTCCGCTATGCCTTCTGGTGGCCAACGAAGTGATGCATGCGAAGAGGGCGAGAATCGCGCACGCGCCGGCATGAAGGCGGCCATAAACCGTCGCGGAAGCCATCATTTGCTGCCCCCCCTGATCCGCTGCAGGCAAAGGCGCAGCTCGCCGCTATCAGAAAAGTTGCTAGCACTCCACACCTCATAACGCATTGTATGGCTAACATGAACGCATGAAATACGACGCCGCTCCGCTTCCCGGGTACGCCGAGCCCTATGGCCAGCTTCTCGCGATTCTGCAAGACGGAACAAGGGAATGGCGCGAAGAGCTTGAGGAAACGCCGGTAGAGGCAATCACGTGGCAGCCGTTCCCAGCCTCGCACAGCATCGGCGCTCTGATTCTGCACATGATTGAGTGCGAGGTCTTTTGGTTCGAGACGATCGCCCTCGGCATGCCTGAGAACGATGCTGAGGCCAAGGTGCTGATGTCGGAGGAGATCAAGCAATACGAGGGCACCTGGCCAACTCCTCCCGCGAAGCCTCTTTCTCATTATTTCGAGATGCAGGATAGGATTCGCGCCCGCACGCTCGAATCAGTCAAGCGATGGGGGCCGCCGGAAGGCCCGGTGAAAACCCAGTGGGGCGAAGTCTCGCTGCGCTGGATTCTCGGGCACGTGATCGAGCACGAGTCCTACCACGGCGGCCAAGTCGTGCTATTGAAGGCGCTGTGGGAGAAGCAGACTCCGTAACGGCCTACACGTCCGCTGTTTTCTTTCGCTTGATCAGGCCAAGCTTCCGGAAGATGGCCAGCACCGGATCGTAGAACTCGTCCACGACGCGCTCCTTAAGCGGGATGATCGCGTTGTCGGTGATCTTGATGTGCTCCGGGCAGACCACCGTGCAGCACTTGGTGATGTTGCAATAGCCGATCCCGAAGTCTTCTTTCAGGTCCTTCAGCCGGTCATCCGTATCCAGCGGGTGCATATCCAGCGCGGCGGTGTAGACGAAGAGGCGCGGCCCGATGAACTCGTCATGCTTTCCATGCTCGCGCAGGACGTGGCACACGTTCTGGCAGAGGAAGCACTCGATGCATTTGCGAAACTCCTGCACGCGCTCGACATCCTCTTGCTGGATGCGCCACGTGCCGTCTTCGGCATCGGGCTTGCGCGGCTTGAACGGACGAATTTTCATCTTCGCGCGATAGTTGAAGGAGACGTCGGTGACGAGATCTTTGATGAGCGGGAACGCCTTCATCGGCTCGATCTTGACCGGCTGATCGAGGTCGATATCGCTGCAGCGCGTCATGCACATGAGGCGCGGCTTGCCGTTGATCTCGGCGCTGCACGAGCCGCACTTTCCAGCCTTGCAGTTCCACCGCACCGCCATGTCGGGTGCCTGGGTGGCCTGGATTTGGTGAACGACGTCCAGCACCACCATCCCCTCGCCGACGTCAGCGCCGTAATCGCGGAACTCTCCGGCCTCGGCGGTGCCGCGCCAAATCTGAAATGTGGCCTTGGCCAAGCTAATGGTCCTCCCTTGTCGCAACAAGCTGTACACTGGATGCATGGCAACGATCTTGGGCACCGAACTGATTCAAGGTGGGGTGGCGACCGTTTTCGTGAAGGATATGGACCGCGCTGTTACGTTCTACACCGAGGCGCTGGGGCTGCGACTGGCCTTTCGTGCGGGCGACCACTGGGCATCTATCGATGCCGGAAAGGGCTTTCAGATCGGGCTGCATCCGGCCGGCGAGAAATCGCCGCCTGCGGGAATGGCCGGCGGGGTTCAGATTGGCCTCAACATCTCGGGACGTATGGAGGATGCGATTCGCGATCTGGAAAGCCGGGGGCTCAGCTTCCCCGCGGGAATCAAGGACGATGGCGGCGGCATCCGGCTGGCGTTCTTCACCGACCCGGACGGCAACGAGCTGTACATCTGCGAGCAGACCCGTCACTAGGGACAGCCTCAAGCCGACACCCTCACCGTGTCTGCTTCAGAGGTAGGCGGTGGCACTGCTTGGCCGTGAAGCTTTAGCCCCTCGATGTGAAACTCGATTGCCTCGGTGATTTGTCGCTTTACATCGTCGCGAGTCGCGCCCGTGGCGATGCACCCGGGCAGGTCAGGGACATAGGCGGACCAGTTCCGCTCGCCGTGTTCGTAGATGACCGCGTATTGTTTCATTTACTCTTGTAGACCCGCCTGTCTCCAAATACTCTTGAGCGTCTGGGGGTGAACATCGTCCGATTCATGCCCTGCAACCGTGACCAAGCCGGGCTTGGCCGGATGTACGAACTGTCGATGATCTCCTCTTGTACGATCCAGTATCCAACCTTCCTTGCGCAAACGCTTGAGGACGTCGCGCACTTGCATCGTCTATTTCATCTCCTCGATGATCGCTTGCTGATCAGCCGTCGTAGGCACGAGCGGGGTGCGCTCGACGTTCATGCCGTCGGCCTTGCGGCGGATGACGATGTTGATCTTCCCGAATTCCTCGCTCTTGGCCGGGAAGTCCGTGCGGAAGTGCCCGCCGCGGCTTTCCTTGCGTTCGATCGCCGCGCGGGTTAGGGCTTCGGAGATCGTGAGCAGATTGCGGAGGTCGAGGGCGGTGTGCCAGCCGGGGTTGAACTCCCGGTTCCCGGCGACTCCAACCCTCTCCGCGCGCTTCTCTAGCTCAGCAAGCAAGGGGAGCGCCGCCTGCATCTCAGCTTCCTCGCGCACGATCCCAACGTGCGCCTGCATCACCGCTTGGAGGTCCTGTTGGATGATAAATGCGTTATCTTGAGCCCCATCCCTCAGAGTGGTTTGTCTCTGAGGGAGGGGGTTGGGGGTGGGAGATTCGGCGCGCTCGAAAAAGTCGAGAGACCACTGCGCCGCGCGGTCCACTTCAGCCTCGTCGACTTTGGCTGCGTCCTGAGAACGCGCGAAGGCAGCCGCATGCTCGCCTGCGCGTTTGCCGAACACGAGCAGATCGGACAGCGAGTTCCCGCCCAGTCGGTTCGCGCCGTGCAGTCCCGCGCCGCATTCGCCCGCAGCGAAGAGGCCCGGCACCGTCGACATCTGGGTCTCCGCGTCCACACGGATGCCGCCCATGATGTAGTGGCAGGTCGGGCCGACCTCCATCGGCTCCTTCGTGATATCCACGCCAGCCAGCTCTTTGAACTGGTGGTACATGCTGGGGAGCTTCTTCTTGATGTGCTCCTCTGCGTTCGGCAGCTTCTCCTTGATCCACGCGATGTCGAGGAAAACGCCACCATGCGGAGAGCCGCGCCCATCTTTCACTTCGCGCACGATGCAGCGGGCGACGTGGTCGCGGGTCAGCAACTCAGGCGGGCGGTTCGCATTCTTATCACCGATTACATAGCGCCAGCCTTCCTCGGCGTCTTTCGCGGTTTGATTCTTGTAGTTGTCGGGGATGTCGTCGAACATGAAGCGCTTGCCTTCGCTGTTCTTCAAAACCCCGCCCTCGCCGCGCACGCCTTCGGTAACGAGGATTCCCTTTACGGAAGGGGGCCAAACCATCCCGGTCGGGTGGAATTGGACGAATTCCATGTCGATGAGATCCGCGCCCGCTCGATAGGCGAGGGCGTGGCCGTCAGCGGTATATTCCCATGAATTACTGGTGATGGCGAAGGCTTTTCCGATGCCGCCGGTCGCAAGCACCACCGACTTCGCCTTGAAGAGCACGAACTGCCCCCGCTCGCGGAAGTAGCCAAACGCCCCGCACACCCGTCCGCCGTCGAGCAGCAAATCGATGATCGTGCACTCCATGTGGAACTCGATGCCCTGGTGGATGCCGTGATCCTGCAGCGTGCGGATCATCTCTAAGCCGGTCCGGTCGCCCACGTGGGCGAGGCGCGGATACTTGTGCCCACCGAAGTTTCGCTGAAGGATCTTGCCGTCTTTGGTGCGATCGAAGAGTGCGCCCCAGGCTTCGAGCTCGAGCACCCGCGCCGGAGCTTCCTTGGCGTGAATCTCCGCCATGTGCGGGTTGTTCAGATACTGCCCGCCGCGCATGGTGTCGGCAAAATGCACGCGCCAGCTGTCGCGGTCGTCGACGTTGCCAATGGCGGCGGCAACGCCACCCTCTGCCATGACGGTGTGAGCCTTGCCCAGCAGCGACTTGCTGACGACGCCCACCTTCGCCCCACTCGCGGAGGCCTCGATGGCAGCGCGAAGACCGGCACCTCCGGCTCCGATGACGAGGACGTCGAATTCATGCGTGGTGTAGTTCATGAGCGAGGCTCCGGAGCCCCCTCCCTCAGAGTGGTTCGTCTCTGAGGGAGGGGGTTGGGGGTGGGAGATTCGGCCCGTTCCTGACAGCGCGCGACTATCCGGTTGATCCAATCGTTGAATTTAGGCGTGTCGTCTTGAAACAAATCCAGACTCGGAATGCGTACGGTTTCGATCCCGCGACGAAACAAGATGCGATCTCGAAAAGCATCCTGTTCTCGGCGCACTGCATGTTGCTCGCCATCGACCTCGACACAGAGCTTGGCGGCAGCGCAGTAGAAGTCGA
The DNA here is from genome assembly GCA_038202925.1 of Fimbriimonadales bacterium. Lineage (GTDB taxonomy): Bacteria > Armatimonadota > Fimbriimonadia > Fimbriimonadales > Fimbriimonadaceae > JAEVZK01. The sequence goes on from JBBREM010000074.1 coordinate 5,650, forward strand.
GGAAAAACTTCTCGACTCGGACTTGGCGTCGGAATCGGAACCCGGTTTGATCTTTCCTAAGCCACGCCCAGAGGCGCTTTTCGCTTACTGACATTTCGCTGCGTAAGTCACGCGCCCGCAATTGCGCGACGGGATTGTGGTTGAAAGCGCCTTTTCTCACGAGTGGCACCTCCAAGGCCGCGGAATCTCCACCCCCCAACCCCCCTCCTCAAAGAAGAACCACTTTGAGGAGTGGGGCTTTGCGCTCAAATCAACCTCCAGTCAGTCCAAATGCCCATGCTCACCATGCGCACGTACAGGTCGGCTAGCATGACGCCGAAGAGCGACACCCAGGCAAAGTTCATATGTCGCTTGTTCAGCCCCGACACGCAGGAGTAGCACGCAAGCGTCACCTTCTTGGAGCTCAGGCAATCCTTTCGGCCCCCGATCAGGTGCCGCAGCGAGTGGCACGAGAGCGTGTAGAAGCTAAGCAACGTTGTGTTCAAGAGCAAGACCAGCGATCCGAGGCCGATGCCGAAGTGACCGTCGAACCAGAAGGCCTTGATGGCATCAGCCCACAGCACGACCAGGAACAGCAATGCCGCATACAAGAAGTAGCGATGGATATTTTGGATCAGCAGCGGCCAGCCGTGCTCGCCGGTGAATCCTTTGCGCGGCTCGCTCACCGCGCAGCCGGGCGGGTCGGCCCAGAACGCCTTGTAATATGCGCCGCGATAGTAGTAGCACGTGAAGCGGAAGCCGGCTGGGAACGGCAGGATCAGCAAGGCCGGGCTGAATGGAAGCCAGGTCGGAATCCACCCCGGCTTGGGACCAAACCACGCGTGCGGCGAACTGCCCCAGATCTCCGGTGAATAGAACGGCGACAGGTAGGGGCCCCAGTGATAGTGGGCGTTCTGGAAAGCGGCCCAGGTCGCATAAACGATAAAGAGGGTCAGGACCAAGAATGTGAGCAGTTGTTGGAGCCACCATGCGTCCTTCCGAGATGTTTTGCCAAATCCCCTGCGGTAAAGCGCCTCCGACTTTGCCATCGCTTTTAACGCTACGGTATTTGGCTCGCGTTTGTAAAGGTCGTCATGTAAGCTCCGGGAATGTCGGCGTTCGTTTTGCCCGAGAAGCAGCTTGTGACGGAGGTGTTCGTTTCCGATTTAGAGCGCTCGATCGCCTTCTACCGGCGGTTCGGTTTCACGCTTGAAAGACAAGAGGGCAGGTTCGCGGGGCTCTCTTGGGAAGGAAGTGAGCTTTTTCTGGACCAGCGCGAGCAGGTCATCCGTGGAACCCAGGCAAATGTTCGCATTATGGTCCCCGATGTCGATCGGTTATGGCACATTGCGCAAGATTCTGGGGCCGAGGTGCTTTGGCCCATTCAGGATCGTTACTATGGTCTTCGAGATTTCACCATTCTCGACCCAGATGGCTTCGGTTTGCGCTTCGCCTCCCCCCTCGCGGGTTAGAATCGATTCATGTTCCTCGCCGCGCTCGCGATGCTTCAAGCCTCGGTCACCCTCGAATCCCTTAACCTGACCAACGTCGAGCAGGAGTGGGGCGAGGCGCAGTCGCGCAAGTCGGTTGAGGGCAATTCTCTGAAGATCGGGGGTGTGACCTACCCCCGCGGCGTCGGCACCCATGCCCGCTCCGAAATGCATGTGAAGCTGAACGGCGCATCCCTGTTCCACGCCGAGGTGGGGGTTGACCAGGAAGCCGGCGGAAGAGGATCGGTCGAGTTCGAGGTCTGGCTCGACAAGAGAAAGGTATGGGCGAGCGGCGTCATGCGCGGCAACGAGGCCGCCAAGACCGTCGAGGTGCGCACGGTTGGCGCGAAGCAGCTCGATCTGATCGTCAACAACGGCGGCGACACCATCGACTACGACCATGCCGACTGGGCGAATGCCTACCTCGTGCCAGGGACTGCGCGGCCGTTCACAATGGCGAGCGCGGTGAAGGCGGAGCCGTCGATCCCGATTGCGATGGGCCAGCCGAGGGGCACGATGATTCACGGTCCGCGTGTTCTCGGCTGTACGCCGGGACGGCCCTTTCTTTTTCGGATTCCGGCAACAGGCATTCGCAAGACCATCATTCACTCGGGCATGGACATGTACGATGCGCCTCGATTTACCATCATCAACAGCCAACTCCCTCCGGGCGTAAGGCTCGACGGAATAAGCGGGATCATTAGCGGATCCGTGAAGCGGGCGGGCACCTATCGCTTCACTGTGATGGCCGGATACGGGCGTGCCAGCGCAACCCGACAGTACACAATGGTCGCGGGCGCTCACAAGCTCACGCTCACGCCTCCGATGGGCTGGAACAGCTGGAATGTCTGGGGCACGTCCGTCGATGCCGCCAAGGTGCGGGCCGCCGCCGACGCGTTCGACAAATCCGGCCTCGCCAACTACGGCTACCAGTTCATCAACATCGACGATGCATGGGAGGGCTCACGCGACGCTCAGGGCTTCATCCAGACCAACCAGAAGTTTGGAGACATGCGCAGGCTAGCCGACTACGTGCACGGCAAGGGTCTCAAGCTAGGCATCTATTCGTCCCCCGGACCGAAGACGTGCGCGGGCTACGAGGCGAGTTACGAGCACGAGATGCAAGACGCCCAGCAATACGCCAAGTGGGGCATCGACTACCTGAAATACGACTGGTGCAGCTACGGGAACATCGCCAAGGATCGCTCGCTTCCAGAGCTGCAGAAGCCCTATTTCACGATGCGCAGGGCCCTTGATTCGGTCGACCGCGATATCGTCTACTCGCTGTGCCAGTACGGCATGGGCGACGTATTCAAGTGGGGCAAAAAGGTTGGCGGCAACCTATGGCGCACCACCGGCGACATCACCGACACCTGGCGCAGCATGTCGGACATCGGCTTCGCTCATTCGGAGAAGGCGGGAGGCGTGTCGTCGGGAGGCTGGAACGACCCCGATATGCTCGTGGTCGGCCGCCTCGGCTGGGGAGATCATCCTCGGCCCACAAGGCTCGCCCCCAATGAGCAGATCACACATATCAGCCTCTGGGCGATGGCGGCGGCGCCGCTCATCATCGGCTGCGATCTGACCAAGCTCGACGCCTTCACCAAGGCGCTCCTGACCAATCACGATGTCATCGAGATCGACCAAGACCCGCTGGCCGTCGCCGCCACGCGCGTCCTGCGGAATGGAACTTCGGAGATTTGGACACGCCCGCTGTGGGATGGCACGATCGCGGTGGCGCTGTTTAACCGGGGCTCGTCGAAGGCTGCGATCAAGGCGAATTGGATCGACGTGGGCATCCACGGCCGGCAGCCGGTGCGCGACGTGTGGCAGATGCGCAGCCTCGGCACCCGCGATGGCTCACTCTCGGCAACGGTGCCGGCTCATGGCGCGATGCTGTTTCGGGTTGGTCGGACGAAAACGTAGGCCCAGGCTGGCACTCGGGCGGGGCTGCGCGGGGTAGAAACCTTGCACTGATGCTGCTCGCCTCAATTTCTTTCGCCATTGCCGCCCACTCGCCGACCGACTTCGCCGATTCCTGGTCGACCGTGCGCAAGTCTATCGAGAACCGCTATTACGCGCGCAAAGCCAATCACGACCGCATGGCCTCGCTGCTCGACAAGTACGAGCCGAAGGCGAAAAGCGCGGGGAACGAGGCGGAGTTTTCGAAGGCGGTCAACGACATGATCGTCGAATTCGGCGACTCGCATTTTGGGCTGTTTACGAAAAGCGATCAAAGCTTCTACATGATGGATTCCCTGGTGCGCAACAAGAGCGCGGCGGAGATGCCGAGCATCGGTGCCTGGTTCAAGCCCGCCGGCGATGGCTACACGATCCAGATGCTGCTTGAGGAATCCTCGGCGGCCAAGGCCGGCTTGCGGAAGGGCGACGTGGTGATCAAAGTTGACGGCGCTCCCTTCACTCCCATCGATTCGCTGCAACCGAAGATAGATCACAAGGCGCACCTTTCCTTCTTGCGCAGCGGCATGCCAATGGAAGCCGACGTCGATGTCGAAAAAACGACTGGCACAAACTTTTTCTTGCAGCCCACCAAGGACAGCGCTCGCATCATCGATTTCGGCGGCAAGCACTACGGCTACATCCATCTGTGGACAATGGCGAGCGACGATTTCCGAAATGCGCTAAACAGCGCCGTTTACGGCAAGCTCAAGGACACCGACGGATTCATTCTCGACATCCGTGATGGGTTTGGCGGGCGGCCCGAAGGCTTCGGCGATCCTTTCTACCGGCCGGATGCCGACCTCAAGTGGGACTCCGGCACGAGCGCATACACGCAGAAGTTCGGGTACGGCAAGCCGCTCGTCGTGCTCATCAACAAAGGCTCGCGCAGCGCCAAGGAAGTGTTTGCCCACCTCATCAAGAAGGCCCGACGGGCGACGCTGGTGGGCGAGCGAACGGGTGGCAACGTCCTGGGGACATCGCCGGCGGCAATTGGCGATTGGGCGTATATCGAGATTCCGATGGTTGATGTGATCATCGACGGGGTGCGACTGGAAAGGGTTGGCGTAGCGCCTGACGTGAAGGTCGATCGTGAATTCGACGACAGCGGCAAGGACCTTTTTATCGACCAAGCTTTGAAAGTATTGTCTAAGCAGGCTGGAAAGTCTCGCTAAGGAGAAGAGAATGAGTGACACTGTAATTGAAAGAACCGCCGCGCCGACGATGTTCGAGTGGCATGCCTCGATGCTAGTCGGGGCGGCGAAAAACGTGGCAGCTTGGATCAAGACCACGAACGAGGCGAAGATTGACTGGAAGCCCGAAGACACGTGCCGCACCATCGCCGAACAGGTGAAGGAAATGGTCGGCGTCAACCGCGGCATGGGCGCCATTCTTGCCGGGCGCGAGAAGGGCGACGAGACGGAGGTCGATTACGGCAATCGCGAAACCGCCGCCACCGAGCTGATTGCCAGCGCGAAAGAGCTTGCGGAGGTTGTGAGGGGTCTATCTGCGGACGTGCTGGAGAAGGAATTTCCGATCTGGGGAATAACGCTGAAAGGCAAGCAGCTCATCACGGTCGCCCTTGGCAACATGTACTACCATGGCGGGCAGATCAACTATGTCCAGTTGATGGACGGCGACACCGAGTTCCACTTCGCGGAAGACTAGAGCAGTTCGAGGATGATGTCTTGAAGGCTGCGGTTGTCGGTGACCACGAATTTCACGTCGCCGTAGCCTTCCCTCAGCAGTTTCGCCGTGTGCTCTTGACCCGGGCCAGGGGTCAGCTTGTAGCCGGTATCGGTGCGCGCCACCGTCACGAGCAACGGGTCGACAAGCGCCCGCACCCCCGCCGTGCGCTCGCTCTCAATGAGCAGCTCTCGCTGACCCTTCTGAGCAAGCAGAGCGTCGCGCGATCCCGAATACTGAGGACGGGATTCCTTCAGCACGATGACGTGATCGAACTGATCGGCCAGTTCGAGATGATCAGTAGCGACCACCACCGATGCTCCCGCGCCTAACCGCTCGTGGATGAGCCTCAGAGCTCCGCGCCGAGTCCAGGCGTCGACAGCGTCCAGCTGGCCGTCGAAGACGAGGAGCGGCGCATGGGAGAGGAACGCTTCGACCATCTCGCAGGCGGCGGCTTGGCAGGGGGACAGCTCCGCCACCGGCGTCTGGCGGACATCCCACAAATTCAGTGAAGATAAGACCAGCGTCGCCGCAGAGGCAAGATTGTCGCCACGCCTGCGCCCAACGTCTTGCGGTTTCGCCGTGCGCCTTTCGATCTTCTCTGGACGCGGAGCCAGATCCGCACCACCCACGACGCCACGATCTGGCGGAAGCTGGCCGCTTAGAATCTTGAGCAGCTTGGACTTGCCCGACGAGGCGGGCCCAACCACACACAGGCATTCGCCCGGTTGTACATGCAGGGACATGGTCGGCCCATGCTCCGCGAGGGCGACATTCTCAAGCCGCAATCCAGCCATTTAGCCGAGT
>JBBREM010000075.1:0-11538 GCA_038202925.1 Fimbriimonadales bacterium
GGCGGCGGAGGCGGCGGTGGCGGCCGCAGCTATGGCGGAGGCGGTGGCGGCGGATATAGCGGCGGCGGTGGTGGCGGCAGCTACGGCGGGGGCGGCGGGGGCCGTGGCGGTGGTGGCGGCGGATACGGCGGCGGTGGTGGAGGCTACAGCGGAGGAGGCGGCGGTGGCGGCCGAGGTGGCGGAGGCGGCGGCGCCGGTGGTGGCCGCGGCGGCGGCAAGAGCAAGGGCGGCGGCAAGCGCGGCTTCTAGCTCAACACTTTTTCGATTTAAGACCTATAGGCCCGATAAGACCTTTAGGTCTTATCTCATTTCGATTCCCAGCAAACCAGGCTCAGTTCGCTCGGCACCAGCACATTCTTGTGTCGCGGCACCACCCGCAGCGTGTACCCGCAATAGCCCGGATTCTCGCACCGCACGATGCCTGAGAATTGCCAGATCCCGTCCTCCTGGCCCGCCGGAGCGAGACATTGAGCCTCGGTCTGCATCAAGTCCCGATTCGGTCCAATCTTCCCGACCAGCGCCTGCACGGAGACATCGCCGGGCGTCAACTTTCCTAGCTGCACCTGGGCCGTCATCGTGAACTCCTTTCCGAGCGGATTCTTCGTGCCGGCCGTATCTGTGACGCAGACGATCCGCACCCCAGGCCATGCCGCCCGCACCGAATCTCGCCACTCCAACGCCGTCTTGGCAGGCGCGAGCCCATCCGCCTGCAAGCTCTGAAAAGCCTCAGACGCCGGCATATAGAAACGGCTCGTGTAGTCGCACACCATGCGCGAGCTTGAAAACAGCGGCGCCATCTCCGCGATCGAGTTCTTCATCATCGCGACCCATTGCTTTGGCGGGCCGTCGCCATCGCGGTGATAGAACCTCGGCGCAATGTCGGCCTCAAGGTGTTCGTAGAGCGAACGGCTGTCAAGCCAGTCCTGGTGCCCCTCATCGCCATACTCAGTGCGTTCGCCGATCGCAAACCCAAGTCCCGGAGCATAAGCTTCGTCCCACCAGCCGTCCAGCACCGAGAGATTGAGCCCCCCATTGGGTACGACCTTCATCCCGCTCGTCCCGCTCGCCTCCATCGGCCGCCGTGGGTTGTTCAGCCAGAGGTCGACGCCATGCACCATCGGCCTCGCCACTCCCATGTCGTAATCCTCGATGAAGACCATCCGCTTACGCGAGCCCTCACCGTTGATAAATCGCACAAGCTCCTGGATCAACGCCTTGCCGCCGTCATCCCGCGGATGCGCTTTGCCGGCGACGACAATCTGGATCGCTCTCTCCGGGTGATTGAGCATGGCGAGCAGGCGCTCCTTGTCGCTCAGCATGAGCGTCGCGCGCTTATAGGTCGCAAACCGTCGAGCAAAGCCGATGGTGAGAATCCGCGGATCGAGCACCGAATCCACCAGTTCGCGGGCAGGATCCTCCATGGTTCGCCTCGGCAGATCCCGGAGAGCCTGCGCTTGCACAAATCGAACGAGGCCTGCGCGCTGATGTTCCCTCGCCGACCACAGGTCCGCGTCGGGAATGTCATAAACGCCCTTCCAAGCCTCTGGGTTCTCCGGATTGCGACGCCAGCCGGTGCCCAGATACTCATCGAACAGCCGCGCCATCGTGCGGCCAACCCAGGTCATCGTGTGCACGCCGTTGGTGACCGCCTCGATGGGAACTTCTTCCTCGGGATAGTCGGGCCACCGCTGTTGAAACATGCTTCGGCTGACCTCCGCATGCAGCTTCGAAACCCCGTTCACGTAATTGGCGTTCCCCATCGCCAAAACGGCCATGTTAAATGCCTCGCCCTGGTTCTCACTGTCGATCCGGCCCAGACGAAGGAAAGATTGGGAGTCAAGTCCAAGCTCGGTAACGGTCTTGCCAAAATACCGCTCCAACAGCTCCGGCGTAAACATGTCGAACCCCGCGGGCACGGGTGTGTGGGTGGTAAAGACGTTTCCGCTGACGATGACCTGGCGAGCCGTCCTGAAGTCGCAACCGTGGTCGGCCATAAACTGCCGGATCCGCTCCAGGGATAGAAAGGCCGCGTGCCCCTCGTTCATGTGGCACACCGTCGGGTTGATCCCTACCGCTCGAAGCGCCCGCATCCCGCCGATGCCGAGAATGATCTCCTGCCGGATGCGCATCTCCTCGTCTCCGCCGTAGAGCGAATCGGTGATGTTCTGATCTGCGGCCTCGTTTTCTAGCACGTTGCTGTCGAGCAGGTACAGCGGAATCCGCCCGACCTCCGCCTTCCAAACCTGGCACGTTACCGTGCGATCGGGGAATGCGACCTCGATCCGGATCGGCTGGTCGTCCTGGCCCCGCATCAGCTCCAGTGGCATCTGATAGAAGTCGTATTGCGGGTAAATTTCCTGCTGCCAGCCGTCGTGGTTAAGGCTCTGCCGGAAGTAGCCACGCGAATAAAGTAGCCCCACCCCGACGAGGGGAATCCCAAGGTCGCTCGCCGCCTTTAGATGGTCTCCGGCCAGAACGCCGAGACCGCCCGAGTAGATCGGCAACCCTTCGGTGATCCCAAATTCGAAGCAGAAGTAGGCGATCTTGGTGTCAGCCTCGCGGCCGGGATATGCCCTATCGAACCAAGTCGGACTCATTAGGTACTCGTCGAGCTGCTTCTCGCATTGCGTCAGTCGCTCCATAAAAGAGGCGTCGGCGTTGAGCCGCGCCAGCCGCTCCCTCGGCAGCCGGCCAATGAACTGAACGGGGTTGTGATCGCACTCCTCCCAAAGCGTCTCGTCGATTGAGCGGAAGAGGTCGCGCGTCTCGTGGTGCCATGTCCACCGAAAGTTCCGCGCCAGCTTCTCCAAGGGTTGCAGTGCCTTGGGCAGGTCGGAGACGACTTCGAAGGCGTGGGAGAACTTGGGATGCTTCATGCGAGCGCCAAGAGCGTACCTTTCGGTCCCGTTGACGCTTGTCATCCTGCAACTGCGCGAGGAACGAGCGCAAGTGGAAGGATCTACCGCCGAAGCCGTGCGATTTTCAGTTCGCTAGTTCACTAGAGGATGACCCGTGCTCCGCATGGTAGAACGAGCCATGCACTTCGACCTCCTGATCCGCGGCGGAACCGTCGTCACGGGTGAAGGAGTTTTCGAGACCGACATCGGCATCACGGGCTCGACGATCGCCGCCCTGGGAGAAACGGGCACCGCGACGGAAACCATCGACGCCACCGGCCTTCATATATTCCCCGGCGTCATCGACACCCAAGTGCACTTTCGCGAGCCTGGCCTGGAGCACAAGGAGGACATCGAAAGCGGCACCCGCGCTGCCATTCACGGCGGTGTCACCACGATCTTCGAGATGCCCAACACCTCCCCGCCCACAACCTCGGCGGAGGCCCTGCACGACAAGCTGGCCAGAGCGAAAGGACGAGCATGGTGCGACTACAGCTTCTTCGTCGGAGCCACCACCGAGAACCTAGCCCAACTTCCCGACCTAGAGATGCTTCCCGGCACTCCCGGCCTCAAGATGTTCGCCGGAAGCTCAACCGGCTCGCTGCTGGTCGGAACCGAAGAGGAGCAACGCTGCGCGATGGCGGCGGGAAAGCACCGGATGGCGATGCACTCGGAAGACGAAGCGAGAAACGCCGAACGCAAAGCGCTGACAAGCGGCAGCCCACACGCCCGGGAACACCCCAATCTCCGCGACGCCGAGAGCGCCCGACTCTCAACTGAGCGCCTCCTCCGCCTGTCGATAGAAACCGGCAGGCCGCTGCACATTCTCCATGTCTCCACCGCCGATGAGTTGCCGCTCATCGAGCGTGCGAAGGTGCAGGGGCTCGGCACCACCTGCGAGGTAACCCCGCAGCATCTCTGGTTCTCCGCCGACGACTACGACCGCCTAGGCAACCTCCTCCAACAAAACCCTCCCGTAAGAAGCAATGAGCATCGCACGGCACTTCGCGCCGCCGTCAAAGCGGGGCTCTTCGACGTGGTCGGCAGCGATCACGCCCCCCATACGCTGGAGGAGAAGGCCAAGCCATATCCATCCTCCCCAAGCGGCATGCCCGGCGTGCAGACTCTGTTGCAGGTTCTTCTCACTCTTTCCTTGCGCGACACCCTTCTCTACTTGCCGGAAATCGCCCTCCTCACTGCGGAGAATCCCGCGCGTATCTATGGCGTGAAGAACAAGGGCCGCATCGCTCCCGGCTTCGATGCCGATCTCGCTCTAGTAGACCTGGGCTCGCGCGTCACCCTCGATCGCGGCATGGTCCAAAGCAAATGCGGCTGGAGCCCCTATGAAGGCGAAGAGCTAGTCGCCGCCCCGCGCCACGTCCTCCTCCGCGGCCACCCGTTCATCCGAGATGGCGAACGCACGGGCGAGCCTTCGGGAATAGCTGCCGAGTTCGAGTGGAAGTAAGCCGCCCCCGGTTCACAGCATTCTGCAGTTCGCGCTTAGTCAACTATCAGCCCTGCCAGCCGTAGGGCAAATTCGGGCCGGCACCAGCAAAATTGCGTCGCTGTCTAAAGAATTGGGCCTGCGGCTGCAGAATCACGACAACCTGGACGGTAAGAGCGACGCCGCGCACGGAATTTGGGCTACACGCTCTGTAAGAGCCCTGCCGACAGGATTTATAGGGCTACGTGCACTGTAAGACCCATTCAAGCCGCTGGCGGGGCTCTTAAAGCCGGCGGCGTCGGTCTTCTGGCAGGCGGCGTCGGTCTTCGGGTAGGCGGCGTCGGTCTTCGGGCGGGCGGCGTCGCTATTCCTTTGAAATCATTGCCTTTCGTGCGAACGTAGACGCAAAAAAGCTGAGAGCGCATGGCTCCCCTCAGTTTGCGGACGGAGACTGCGCCTCTTTTGACTCGTGCCGAGACCGAGGGAGCGGGCTACAAAGCTCGCCGGATGAAGTTGGCCACGTCCACCTTCAGCCTCTCCAGCGAGACCTTGTGGATATACATCATGTGGCCAGCCTCGTACTCGGCGGTCGTGATGTTCTTCTTCAAGGTCGCGTCCAGCCCCATGTGCGCCAGGGTGTGCTTCGTCGCGAAGTAAGGCGTGGCGAGATCGTAGTAGCCCGAGGCGATGAACAGCTTCATGTGCGGATTCCTCGCAAACGCCGCCCGTAGCGACTCAGAAACGTCCGGCGTTCCCTCGCTCGCTTTGCCCCAATCCCAGTGCTCGTACACATCGCCGAATATGTAGTACGGCGCGTCCGTCTTGTAGCCCAGCACCCGGCCCAAATAGTCGTTTAGCATGGCCGTGTAGGGAGGCATGATGATGACCATGCTCGGGTCGAATTCAGGTTGCTCGGCGGTTCCTTTCGGGTCGATGCCTTTGAAGCGGCTGTCGAGGCGGCCCACCGTGCGGTTCTCGTCGCGCAGCAGCTCCTTGCAGAATCCGTGAATGTTAATCCTCAAATTCGCATGCTCCACGTACCGTGGGCTCAGGCCGGTGAGCTGGCCCAGCCGAAGGGCCACCTGCTTGCGCTCTTTGGGCGGAAGATTGTCGCCCTTCGCCAATGCCTGCGAGTAGGGACCCGCAGCGAAATCCTCCGCCTCGCGCAGCGTCTTCTTCAGGTTGGAACGCCGCATGCCCTTAAGCTTGCCGTGATACCAAGCCGTCGCCGTGTAGGTCGGCAGAAAGAGCACATTCGGCAGGTCATTGCCCTTGAACCACCTGGCGGTGAGAAAGTTCAGGATCGACGAGACGAGGATGATGCCGTTAAAGGCGATCCCCTTCCCTACCAGGTGCTCACTCAGGCCTGCGGCGCGGGTTGTGCCGTAGCTCTCGCCGACCAGAAACAGCGGCGAAGCCCAGCGCTCATACCGCGTCAAATACAGCCGAATGAACTCCCCAACCGACTCGATATCACCCTTCAGGCCCCAAAACTTCTTTCCCGTCTCCTTGTCCTTTGGGCGGCTGTAGCCGGTGCCCACAGGGTCGATGAAAACGAGGTCGGCATCGGTGAACCAGGTGAAGGGATTGTCCACCAGCTTGTAGGGCGCCGCAGGCATGCCTCCATCCTCCAGCATCTCCACCCGCTTCGGCCCCACCGCACCCAGATGCAGCCATACGGACGATGACCCCGGCCCGCCGTTGAAGCTGAACATCAGCGGCCGAGGCTGGTCGGTCTTCTTCATGTAAGCCACAAAGAACATTCCCGCCTCAACCTCGCCAGTATCGCTCTTAATCGGCAGCATCCCTGCGGTAACGGTGTATTCGATAGTCTCGCCGTCGATGGTGATGGAATGCTCGCTGACGACTGGTTCTTTGTCGACATCGAGGGGGTAAAGGTCGGGCTTCTTCTCCTCAGGCTTCGGCTCGTCGGGCATAACGCGAGGTTACCGCCCCCCTTCGTCATCCTGGAAGTGAGCCGGCGAACTGAAAGGATCTACCTGGTGTTGCGCGGCACCGCACAAAGGTAGCGACTGGAGGGTTCCGCTCCGTCGGGACCGGTTCGGTCGGCACGGAGGCCGACCCTCCACCGCGCATTGATGATTGTCATTCTGAAAGTCAGCTAGCGAACTGCAAGGATCGTCAGTAGTCGTGCCACTGTCTGCACTCAACACTACATCATTGAGCGATCCTTCCACTGCCGCTCGTTCCTCGCGCCGTTCCAGGATGACAGTGCGTGCGAAGTAAACTCCGCGTCATGTCGGCTACCGAAACCATACAGCGCACGCCGCTCTACGAGGCTCACGTTCGAGCCGGAGGGCGCATGGTGCCCTTTGCCGGCTACGAGATGCCCGTCCAGTATTCGAGCATCATCGCCGAGTGCAAGGCCGTGCGCGAGCATGCCGGCATGTTCGATGTGAGCCACATGGCGCGCCTCCGGCTGAAGGGCGAGAAGGTGCAGGAATATCTCGAGTGGATCACCGCCAACGACATCAGCAAGCTCGAAAACAACCGCGGCCAATACTCCCTCCTCACCAACCCGCAAGGCGGTTGCGTCGACGACATTATCGTTTACCGGATGGAGCACGACAAATTCGCAATGGTCGTCAACGCCTCCAACCACGAGAAGGACGTCGCCTGGATGAACTCGCAAAACTCCCACGGCGTCGACGTCAAAGACGAGACCGACGAGACGGCGATGATCGCTGTCCAGGGCCCCGCCGCGGTCCGGCTCCTCGCCCAGCACAGCGACAAGCCGGAAGAAATCGAGAGCGCCCCAATATTCGGCGTCGTGCAATCGGCGATGGCCGATGTGGACTGCTTCTGCGCACGCTCAGGCTACACCGGCGAAGATGGCTACGAGTTGATCTGCCTCGCGGAAGAGGCGGAGCAGCTTTGGAATTCGCTGCAGACCATGGGCATCGTCCCATGCGGTCTCGCCGCCCGCGACGCCCTGCGTGTCGAAGCCGGCCTCCCCCTTTATGGCCACGAACTGGGCGACGATATCAATCCGATCTCTGCCGGGCTCGGTTGGGTCATCAGCAAGACCAAATCGTTTCTTGGAAGCGAACCGATCAACGCCGCCCGCGCCACCGGCACCCCCAAAAAGCTGCAAGGCGTACGTCTCGATTCCAAGCGCCTACTCGCGCCAGGCATGAAGGTGTTCGTGGAAGGACGTGAGGTCGGCGAAGTCAGCAGCGGCGTCTACAGCCCCGTGCTCGAAGCATCCCTCGCCTTCGCATTCATCGACTCGTCCATCCCCCTCGATACTCCGTGCGAAGTCGACGTCCGCGGCAAGATGGAGCCGGGCACGATCGTCAGCAAGCGCTTTGTGAAGCGAAAATAGAGCGATCTACTTGTAGTCGCTGCGCAAAGAAGCTCGCGACGCCAGTGTCAGATCCTTCCACTCGCGCTCGCACCTCGCGCAGATCCAGGATGACAAGATGGTCGCTCGCGGTATCCTCTCAGGGTGAAGCTGTGCCGTTTCGAGCTGAAGTCCTCCCCCGGAGAGATTCGCTCCGGCATCGTCTACAGCGGCAAGGTTTACGAGACCGACGGCAGCAATCCCGTAGCCGTCTACGAAGCCGACCAAATCCGGCCGCTTTCGCCGGTCGGGCAGCCTCCGTCGGTAAGAGTCTTTCGCTGCAAGCCCGGCCTCATCGACGCCGATGAAGTCCCCGCCTATTTTTACGCCGCGCCGACTGCCCTGGCGGGCGCCAGCTCCATCATCCCCAAACCTGAATTCGTTGTCGAACTCGACTACGAGCCCTACGTCGTCGTAGTAATAGCCGCCGATGGACAGCACGTGCCGGTTGAACAGGCCGACGATCTCATTCTCGGCTATTCCCTCATGAACGTCCTCGTCAGTCGCGACGCCGAGCGGCATGAGAAGCGCGTCGGTGCCGGCCCCGGCCGCTCCTACGATGTCGCTATTCCGGTCGGCCCGGTGCTCACAACTCCCGATGAGCTCGAGGACATCGTTCTGAACGCCGAGCACGGACGCCGCATGAAGCTCACCGCCATCACCCGCGTCAATGGCGTCGAGAAGCGCCGCGGCGATCTCGCCGACCTCCCCTTCACCTTCGCCCAGGCGATCTCCACCGCAAGCGAAACCACCCCGTTGCGCACCGGCGACCTAATCGCCCTCGGCCCCATCGCTTTCGGTGACCAAGAAAACCTGACCGCCGGCGACGAGGTGCAAGTCGCCGTGGAGCTACTCGGTACTCTGTCCCTCAAGATCGGATGAAGAATTTTTCAACGCAGAGAAGCATAGCAACGGAGGTCTTTTTTGGTACCTGTTTTCAGGCCGTCGTCTGCCCCAGCATCTCTCCTCTGCGTCTCCGCTCCTCTGCGTTGAAACACAAAAATGGCAATACAGAAATTTACCCTTGATAACGGCGTCCGCGTCCTTGTGGAGCCCGTCCATTACGTCCGCTCCGCCAGCATCGGCCTTTGGTGCAAAACCGGCAGCCGGCACGAAACGGACAGCGAGGGCGGGATCACCCATCTGATCGAGCACATGCTCTTCAAGGGGACCAAGAATCGCACCGCCAAAGAAATCGCCGAAGCCGTCGAGGGACGCGGTGGATCGCTCAACGCCTTCACCGATAAAGAATCCACCTGCTACTACTGCCGCGTGCTCGCCGACGATGTCGAGAATGGCATCGACGTGCTCAGCGACATGATGCTCAACTCCATCATCGACCCCAAAGAGCTCAAGCGCGAAGAATCCGTAGTGGTCGAGGAAATCAAGCGCGGCGAGGACGAGCCAGGCGACCACGTGCACGAGGTCCATCTCGAAAAGCGCTGGGGATCGCATCCACTCGGCAAGCCGATAATTGGCACCCGCGAATCGGTCAGCGGCTTCAAAGACGCCGACCTGCGAACCTACATGGATCGCCGTTACCGCGGCAACAACGTGCTGCTAGCCGTCGCCGGGCATGTTGATCCCCAAGACGTTCTGGCCTTCGCGAAAAAGGAGCTCGGAGGAATCCCCGCCGGCGGCGAGGACGCCCAACTCGATCGGCCCAGCGGTAAAGGCGGCGTGAATTTTGAATCGAAGGATGTCGAGCAGATCCATTTCTGCATCGGCACCGATGGCAGCTCCCTCTACGACGACGAGCTGTACACCCAGATCGTCATGGACTCCGCGCTCGGCGGCTCGATGAGCAGCCGACTCTTCCAGGAGATTCGCGAGAAGCGCGGCCTGGTCTACGCCATCGGGAGTTATTCGCTCAACTATACGGCTGGCGGAACTTACACCGTCTATGGCGGAACCTCGCCCGACAAGTGGGAGGAGCTTCAGACGGTCGTCCGCGCCGAATTCGACAAGGTGATGAAAGACGGCTTTCTACCCGGGGAGCTGGAGCGCACCAAGAAGCACATCTCCGGCAACCTCGTTCTCGCCCTTGAAGGCATGAGCGGCCGCATGATGCGCATGAGCAAGAACGAGCTGTTTCACAAGCGCGAGATACCGATCGAAGAAACCCTAGGGAAGGTGAACCGCGTCACGAACGAACAGATCATCGAGCTCACCCGGCGCCTCCTGCCGGCTGGCTGCATCAGCACAACCGTAATCGGCCCCGTAAAGTAGGGGCAAGGCGTGCCTTGCCAGTCAAGTGCCCAAGGCGATACTCCGCCGAAGGACCGCCACAATCGACAATCGACAATCACCAGTCGACAATCCACAATAACCCGGCATGCTCGAAATCGCCAAGCGACTCACCCAAGCCCTCGCCCGAGCCAAGGACGAGGACGAGATGCTTGCCGAGCTCTCCGCCGAACTCCAAAAGTCATCCGGCGCTGATAGCGTCGAAATCCTCCTCCGCGATCCCGCCGAAGCCCTCGTCCTGCGGGCGAGCACCATCTCGCCCGAACTCGTCTACCGCGTCAAGCTGGGCAAAGGTGTAGGCCTATGCGCGGAGGTAATGACCAATGGCAAGCCGATCTTCCTACCAAAGCATGCGCATCAAGACGAGCGTTACGCCAGCTATCCGGGCCACGAGGATCGCGAGAGCGAAGCCGTCGCCATCATCCCGCTCCCCGATCAATCCGGCGTCGTCGAGTTCGGACATCACACCCCGTGGCCCCTGCCGAAGGCACGCCAGCAGCAGCTGATCAGCCTCGTCGAGCTTGGCGCCGACTACTTGTTCGCTTACCGAGCCGCGTACCAGGCCGGAACCCAGGTCAACCGGCTCGGTGCCCTCAGCGAAGTCAGCAAGATCATCTCCACCAGCCCCTACGTCGAGGAGATTCTCCAGCTTCTCGTCAACCTGACCGCGCAGCAGTTCAACTACACCGTCTGCACTGTTCGTCTCCTCGACGAGACACGCGGCGAACTCGTCCTACGCGCCACCCAGGCTCCGGCCAAGGCCTACCAGCGCAAGCGCGCGATCAAGCTTGGAGAGTCCATCGCCGGTCGCGCCATCGCTGAGAACCGGCCAATCATCGTCGCCGACGTGCAGGAGGAGGCCGACTACATCGGCCACGATCTCGCCGTCGAGCAAGGATTGCGCTCGATGATCTGCATGCCGCTCACCATTCAGGACCGCCCCGTCGGCGTCCTAAGCTGCTATACGAGTGAGATTCACACCTTCGGCTCGGACGAGATCAAGGCGCTGGAGACGCTCGCCAAGCAAGCCGCCGTCAGCATCGAGCACGCCAAGCTCCAGGTCCGCCACACCCTCATGCAGGAGATGCACCACCGGGTCAAGAACAACCTCCAGCAGATCGCTTCCCTTCTCCGCCTGCAGATCAGGCATAGCCAGTACAAGTCGCTCGAGGAAGCTCTGAACGACGTCCAATCGCGCATCCTCGCCATCGCCTCCGTGCACGATCTCCTCAGCCGCGAAGACCTCGATCACGTCGGGATTCGCTCGATCGCCGAGACGCTGGTCCAGCTTCACCAAACCTCGCTCATCCTCCCCGACAAGCGCATTAGCTTCCAGGTAACCGGAGACGACGTCCACCTCAACATGACGCAGGCGACTCAAATCGCCCTCGTCCTCAACGAGCTAATCTCCAACGCCATCCAGCACGGCTACGAGATCGCCAGCGAAGGGGAGATTCACGTGAATGTCGAGGAGCGCGACGGCGAGGTTTCGCTGTGGGTCTCCGACAGCGGAGACCAACTCCCTGCCGACTTCGACGCCGCCAAACACGGCCATCTCGGCCTGCAAATCGTCGACAGCCTCGTCC
>JBBREM010000076.1:0-11499 GCA_038202925.1 Fimbriimonadales bacterium
AAGGACGATTACGTCTCGCTCGGGATGTTTCGGGCGGCCATTCGGCGGTTCGTTCGGTTTTCCGAAGAGGGTTCGCGCGGCGCGGGCATCACGCCCCAAAAACATCAGGCCATGCTCGCCGTCATGGCTCAGCCCGATCGCGACTGGGCCTCGATTGCAGAGATCGCTGAGTTCCTCCAGCTCCGCCACCACACAACGGTTGGCCTGATCGATCGATGCGTCGCGGCTGATCTAGTCTCACGCAGCGTCGATCCCGAGGATCGACGGCAGGTTCGAGTCACCTTGACCGCAAAAGGGGCCGCAATCCTCGAGCAGCTCTCAGCGAGGAACCTGCGCGAGCTCAATGTGCTGCGCAAATCGCTGAAGCTGCAGGTGCTCGACCGTCACCGAGACGCGCTGTAAAAGTCGGCTTCGCTGATTTCCGCCGCCGGCCGCTTGGCCAGGATGAACGCCTCGATTTTGTCCCCGATCACATCCTGAAGCTTGTAGTCCTTCGTGAAGGCAAGGCCCATGATCGTGCGCCCGGCGTCGTCGGCGTAGATCTCCGTGTACTCCGCGTCGGCGGTGCTCCCAAAAAGCGCCGCCGCCTTGCCGTCATCCGCGTTGCCTCGAAGCACGAACGATAGGTCGAACATGTCCGAGTAGAAGTAGGGAATTTTGGTAAACGGCTCGTTCGCCCCCGCCATGTTCTTGCCCACCTGCGTCCCCTGCCAGTCGGCGTTCATGTAATGCTCGAGGTGCCATCGCTTGCCAAAATTGAGGTCATCGTAAGCGGCGATATCGCCGGCCGCCCAGATGTCCGCATTGCTTGTCTTGAGTGTGCTGTCGGTGATCACACCTTGGTGAGGATCGATGTCCAGTCCCGCTTGCTGGGCGAGATCGAGGTTTTGCGTCACTCCCACCCCGACAATGACCATTTCGCCCGGGACGAACTCGCCGCTCTTAAGCCGGACCCCGCCGGACTCAATAGCCAAGGTCTCGGCACCCATATGGAAGGTAACGCCTTTGCTCTCGTAGTAGCGCTGCAGGAAGGCGCTTGTAGCGGGGCTGGCAAATTTTTCCCATAGTCGCCCCTCGCGCCCGATCACCGCGCACTTCAGGCCGAGATCGGTGAGGCTCGCGCTAACCTCCGAGCCAATGTATCCCGCACCGATCAGTACCGCCGACTTCGCCGTCGTCGCCCGGTCCCGAATGCGCATCGCGTCATCCACGGAGCGCAAGTAGAACACATTGTCGCCGTCCGAACCTGGAATATCTAGCTTGCGCGGGCTCGATCCTGTCGCAAGCAGCAGCTTCTCGTATCCGATTCGCGATCCATTCTGGAGCGAAACCGTCTTGGCGGCCGCATCGAGGCCGGTGGCCCGCACGCCTCGGATCAGGCTGACGTTGTGCTTCTCGAAGAAATCGTCCGGCTTCGCCTCGACATCGTCGGGATTGGGCGGCTTGCCATGGAGAAACGTCTTGCTCAGAGGCGGCCGGTCGTATGGCTTTCGGTCTTCGCCGGCAACGATGAGGATCGACCCCTTCGGATCACCCTCCCGAATCGCCTGCGCAGCGTTCGCGGAGGTCCGCCCCCCGCCGATGAGAAGGTACGTCATGTGTTGATCTGGCACGTTTGGCAGTCTACTTGCGCACTGGTGGCTGATGGCTAATGGCTGATCACAGATATCTGATCACTGATGTGTCTTCGTTCGGCACAACAATCAGCAATCAGCCATCAATTAATCAGCCTCACGGATGAATATCCAACTTCGTCCGATCCGGATACGCCGGCTTCTTGATCGCCGGCGGAGTCCAACTCTTCAGATCCTTCATAATCTCCGCGATCGCGCGCTCGAGCTGCGCGTCCTTGCCCTGCCGCCACACAAACGGATCGAGCTCCACCTCGATATCCGGCTGCACGCCCCAGTTCTCGACATCCCACGTTCCGTTGTGCGGGTTGAAGAAGGCCACATCCGGCGCGTTCACCGCGCCGCCGTCGCGAAGCTCAAAGGAGAACGCCCGCACCAAGCCGCCCCAAGTCCGCTTTCCAACCAGCTTGCCCACCTTGTTGTAGCGGAACAACCACGGGAACATGTCGCCGCCCGAGCCGGCGAACTGGTTCGTGATGAGCACCTTTGGGCCAAAGATCGCCAGTCCCGGCGTCGGCCAGTCCTTGCCGTTTCGCGGCGTGAAGACGCCGTTCAGCTTCTGCTGCATAACCTGGATCATGAAGTCGTTGATCAACCCGCCATGGTTGAAGCGCTCGTCGATAATGATCGCGTCTTTGCCCGCCTGAGCATAGTAGTAGCGATTGAACGCGTCCCACCCGCCGAACTGCGTATCCGGCACGTGAACGTAGCCCGCGCGGCCGCCGGTCGCCTTCGCAACCTGCCGCCGGTTATCCTCCACCCATGCCTTGTTGCGCAGGCCGAACTCGTTGGCCACCGGCACCACGACTACTTCGCGCGAGCCCATGCCGTCCGCATTGGGACCGATCTTGACCTTCACTTGCTTGCCCGCCTTGCCCTCAAGGAACTCGTAGACGTCGTTTGAATCCTTCAGCTCGTGGCCATCGATGGCGAGCACATATTCTCCGGCCTTGGCTGCGACTCCGGGCTGCGTCAGGGGGGCATAGAGATTCGGATTCCAGCTCTCGCCGTTGTACACGCGGGACAGTCGGTAGCGGCCGTTTTCAAACGCGTAATCCGCACCCAACAAGCCGCCTGGCACCGCCTTTGCTCCGGGAATATCCCCGCCTTGGGCCCACATGTGGCCGATCGTCATCTCGCCCATCATGTCGGTGAAGAGGTAGTTCAAATCGTCCCGCGAAGCCAATTTGGCGAGAAACGGTCGGTAGCGCTTTTCGAGCACGCCGAGATCGCTCCCGTGCATGTTCGGGGCATAGAAGAAGATGCCCTCGTTGCGCCAGGTCTCCTCGTACATCTGCTTCCACTCTTTGCGAGGGTCGATCTTGACCGTCAGATCGCTCAGCGGCACCGCGCCTTGCCCCGGCTGCGGGGGCATCATGCTCGGCACAATGGCGAGCCCGCCTCGCGAGACTACGAGCAGCTTGTCGCCGGTCGGAGACACATCGACGATCGAAGCGCCCGCCATGAATGGCATGGGTCGGCGCGAAGTAAAGCTGAAGCTCGTGATGCTTGGACTGACGAAACTCGTCCCTGACGCCCGGGCCGGAGCCTCCACGAGAAACACCGTGTTCGGCATTCCCGCCTCGACTCCCAAATAATCGCGCGCGGGCAAGGGAAGCGCGATGATGCGCTGGCCGAGATCGTCGAGATCGATCTTCACTGGAGGCGCGGATGCCGCCGGCTTTTCCGCCGGAGGCATTTGCGGCTTGTCAGTCTGAGCAGGAGCGCCGCCGGCTGGCGGAGTGCCGCCCGGAGCGGGCGTGCCGCCGGGCGGCACCGGAGGCGTTCCCGGCTTGCTCGGCGCACCCCGGTCCGGGGCCGCCGTTTCCTCGTCGCTCTCCGGCTGTAGCGGGTTGGGTGTGTCCTTGCCGAGCACGACCGCGTAGACGCTGCTGAGCACGTTGGTTTGGTTGAGACTCGAGATATCGAGGTAACTGGCTGCAGTTCCCGTGTTGGTGCTCGCCACGAAGTACAGATACTTGCCTCCGCGGTCGAACACCGGCGACCGCGCGCTGCTCAGGCCGTCCGTCACCTGTGTGACCGCCTTCGAATCGAGGTTGTACAGGAACACCGCGCCAAGATGGTTGTCGAGATCGCGGCTCCACGTGATCCACTTGCTATCCGGCGACCAGCGCGGGCGGATGTTGGTGCGTGGGTCTTCGTACAGGCCCGAATCCACTTTCGTGCTCGAATGGCTCTTCACATCGAAGATCCAAAGCGTGTGCCGGTTGTCCGTATAGGCGATCTTCTGGCTATCCGGCGACCATGTCGGCCCGGAGTAGAACGCAGGCGGATCGGCGAGCGGGAAGTGGCTGACTTTGCCGCTAGTCACGTCATGCAAGGCAATCTGGTAGTGTCCCCATTCGTCGCTCAGAAATGCGATCGTCTTGCCATCGGGAGACCACGACGGATCGTGCTGGGCGATGCCGCCGTTGTTGTCGCCAAGCTGGCGGACATCGCCCTTCGCTGCCGGAGCGGTGAACATCGTGCCGCGAGCCTCGACGACCACGCGCGCGCTGCTCGGCGACAGGCTGCCGCCGCGCATAAAGGGCTGCACGTTCTTGAATTGCGGGCGAACCTCGGGGAAGTCCCCATTAACCTCGATGTTCACGCGCTTGCTGGCGCGCAACTTGGGGTCGTAAATATGGATCGAACCGAGCTTCTCATACACGATCCCGCCGGGGCCGGCGCTGGCGTGCTTGATGTCGAAGCCCTGCCCCTTGATCTCTTCGCTAACCTCGCCAGACCCGGTGTCGTAGCTGTAAAGGCCGATGGGGCCGAGCTTGTCGCTGAGGTAGTAGATCTTGTCGCCCACCCACATCGGCTGCTCGTCGTTCGTGTTCTTGCGCGGGATCTCCTTGACCTTGGAATCCGACATGTCGCCGACCCAGATCGGCGTTGTCTGGCCGCCACGGTAGCGCTTCCACGCCTGCTCCCACTTGAAGCCGGGCACATAGGCGAGCTTGCTGCCATCGGGCGAGAAGCAGCCCTGAGTCCCCATCGGAAAGGGAAGAGATCGGGGCACGCCGCCGCCCGCCGACACCATAAATAGCCGGGGCGCATCGGTGTTGGAGAGCATGCCCGATGTGAAGATCACATTCTTGCCATCCGGCGACCATCCAGCCACGCCGTCGGGCCCAGGATGATAGGTAAGCCGCTTCGGCACGCCGCCCTTTGCTGGCACGGTGTACACATCTTCGTTCCCGTCGTAAAACCCGCTAAAGGCGACCATCGTGCCGTCGGGAGAAAAGAAGGGGTCGCTCTCGATTCCCGGCGCGCTCGTCAGCCGATGAGCCTCGCCGCCGTCTCGGTCGACGGACCAAAGATCTCCCGCGAACTGGAAGACGATGCTCGTCTTGTTCATCGTCGGGTGGCGCATCAGCATCGGGTTAGGCCCGGCGTCGAAAGCGTCGGCTTGCGCAGCAACAAGAAAAAGCGCGGCAATAAGCGGCATGTGCGGATGCTAGTGGATTGCAACGCGATATTGCAAGCGGTCCTAGCCGCGATTGCTTTTCGGAGCCGCAAAAGGTATAGTTCCAAGTTGAGACCGGACCGTCTCGTTTGCCGTTGTCCGGAGGCCCCTCGCTAGTGAGTAATTGAGTATTGAGTGTTAAGCGTTGAGACTTCCTCAACACCCGACACCTAACACCCAACACTCCAATGGATGGGGAGTCTGCGCAGAGCGGCACACTAGGTTCGGTCTCAAGCATAACGGAGCTACGACTTTAGAATGCCGCTGGAAAAGACTCGAAAGCAAGAAGTGATCACAGACAACGCGAGAGCGGAAGGCGATACTGGTTCGCCTGAAGTTCAGATCGCGCTCATGCAGACACGTATTCTGCAGATCACCGAGCATCTCCGACAAAACAAAAAGGACTTTCACTCGCGTCGCGGGTTGATGATCCTCGTCGGAAAGCGACGCCGCCTCGAGGGCTATCTGCGCAACAAGGATATCAACCGATATCGAGAGCTAATCAAGAAGCTCGGCATCCGCGAAGTCAAGCCCCGGTAACACACGGGCCTTGAGGTATTGAGGCCTTGACGTATTGAGGAGGCGACTCCTGGCAATACTCCAACACCGCAATACCGCAATACCCTCTGCATTGGAGGCAAAATGATTCATTCCCACGAATTCGAGGTGGGTGGCAAGACCATCTCTCTCGAAAGCGGACGCGTCGCAAAGCAAGCTGGCGGCGCCGTTCTTCTCGGCATGGGCGAAACCGTGATTCTCGGTGTCGCAACGATGTCTGAAAACGCCCGCGACCTAGATTTTCTCCCCCTCGTCTGCGACTATGAAGAGCGCAAGTACGCTGTCGGCAAGATTCCCGGCGGGTTTATCAAGCGCGGCAGCAGACCGTCTGAAAAGGCTGTTCTTACGAGCCGCCTCATGGACCGGCCGATCCGGCCGCTCTTCCCCAAGGGCCTGCGCAACGATCTTCAAATCTTCGCGATGCCGTTTGCGGTCGATCAGGATTATCCGCCTGACGTACTCGCGATCATCGCCGCCGGCGCGGCGCTCGCAGTCAGCGATCTCCCCGCCAGCCAGGTCATTTCCGGCGTGCGCGTCGGGCGAATCGATGGCAAGCTGATCCTCTTCCCAAGCGTGGAAGAGCAGAAGGTGGGCGATCTCGATCTGATCGTCGCCGGCCACAAGGGCGCGATCTCCATGGTCGAATCCGGCGCTACCGAGGTGACCGAAGAGGACATGCTCAAGGCGCTCAAGTTCGCCCATCAGGCCATCGTCAAAATTTGCGGCGAGATCGAAAAGTTCGCCAAGAAGGCAGGCAAGCCAAAGCGCGTCGTCAACCTGGTCGCCATCGACGAGAACCTTAAGAAGGCGATCAAGAAGGACCACGGCAAGGACATCGCCAAGGCGCTCATCCAGAGCAACAAGGCCGTGCGCGAGTCCGCTCTCGACGACCTCAAGAAGGAAATCGTCGAGAAGCTCAAGCCGAAGTATGCCAACGATCCCGTGATCCTCAAACAGCTACCCGAGGCGGTCGATTCGGTCGTCAAGGGCACCGTGCGCGAGCTGATCATCGAAAAGGATCAACGGCCGGACGGACGAAAGCTCGACGAGATCAGAGATCTCGAAGCGATCGCCGGCATTCTCCCGAGGGTACACGGCTCCGGCCTGTTTACCCGCGGCCAGACGCAGGTGATGACCATCGCAACCCTCGGCCTTCCTGGCGAGGCGCAGACGATGGACGGCCTCGAGGACGTCGCAAACAAGCGCTACATGCACTTCTACAACTTCCCGGCGTACTCAGTCGGTGAAGTGCGACCCATGCGCGGCCCCGGCCGCCGGGAAATCGGCCACGGCGCTCTCGCCGAGCGCGCCTTACTGCCGATGATCCCGTTCGACGATCCCGACTTCCCCTACACGCTGCTCCTCACGAGCGAAGTGTTGGAGAGCAACGGTTCGACGTCGATGGCATCGGTCTGCGGATCGACCCTCGCCCTGATGGATGCAGGCATCCCGATCAAGGCGCCAGTCGCAGGTATCGCGATGGGTCTGATGAGCGACGGCAAGGCCTTTAAGGTCCTCACCGACATCATCGGCATGGAAGACTTCTGCGGCGACATGGACTTCAAGGTAGCCGGCACCCGCAAGGGCATCACCGCGCTGCAGCTTGATACTAAGCTGGAAGGCATCCCGGACGAGGTGCTCGCAAGAGCCCTCGCCCAGGCCAAGACGGCCCGCATGCAGATCCTCGATGTGATCGAGGCGGAGATCTCCGAGCCTCGCAGCACGGTGGCTTCGAGCGCGCCGCAGGTGACGACGATCAAGATCAATCCTGAAAAGATCGGCGCGATCATCGGCCCAGGCGGGGCGGTGATCAAGAAGATGACCGCCGAGACCGGCGCGTCGATCGATATCCAGCAGGACGGAACCGTCCTCGTTGGAGGCACCAGCGGCACCCAAGTCGAGGACGCGATCGCTCGCATCCGCGCCCTGACGGAAGACATCGCCGTCGGCACCGAGTTCCTGAACTGCACCGTCACCCGGCTTATGGGCCGCGGCGCGATGGTGGAGTACATCCCCGGCAAGGAGGGCCTGATCCCGACCGATCACCTCGTGCCTGGTGGCGCGCGCCGGCCGGACGACGTGGTTCAGCTTGGCGACAAGGTGAACGTGAAGGTCTTCGAGGTCGACTCGCAGGGCCGGATCAACCTCACTGCCCTCGGGCTCGCCCAGGATCACCCCAACATGACCGAGAACGAGGGCGCAACGCCGCCCGCGGGCTTCGGCGGTGGCGGTGGCGGCGGACGATTCGGCGGCGGCGGCGGACGCGGTGGAGACCGTGATCGCGGACGCGGCGGAGATCGCGGCGGACGTGACGGAGGCCGAGGCGGACGCGATGGCGGCCGTGGAGGCTACGGCGGCGGCGGCGGCGGCGATCGTGGTCCACGAAACGACCGAGGCCCATCGAGCAACACCCCCAACGACGCTCCTGTAGCAACGCAGGAGCGAAGCCAGGACGTGACGCCTCCGGACGTACCGGATGCGTTCCCGAAGAAGGATCGCGCAGAAGGCGACGACAACGTCAACGCCCGCTTCCGCCCCCGAAGGTAAGCAACTGGATCGCGGAATTCATTCCGCCAAGCGGCGAGGCATCAGCCTCGCCCGCTTTTTTGTTCAAGGTGCATTCGCTGCAAGGTTTGTGCTCACCTTAAGATAGTGGGGCAATTATTGTCTCTAAATACGCAATTTAGGACGTATAACTGCAATATCCCCATCGGGCCCAACAATGCTAACCGGACCTCCTCCCGACATCGTTACTGTGTAGTGACCTGCCCACACGTTCGACGCGAGTAAAAGACCTCCGAAGATGCAGCCACGGCGTTGACCGTCTTCCCTGGACCAAGCCGTATAGCGGAACTTTGGGTAGTCGCAGCGGCAATGGATCATCGTCGACACAGGCACCTCCTGGGCAACTCGGATCAGGTTCCGTAAGCTGTTCTGGGACAATTACCGCGACATATGTCTGGACTCCGGACTATACCGGAGACTCCGAGCCGCCGCCGCAAGTCTGTGTGGTGCAAGAAATGGGAAGCGTTTGGACTCGACCACGGACACTCCATCCCACCCGCTATGGAGTCAGATTCACCTTTAGGCGTTGATAGTGATTGTAAAAATATTGTTTGGAATCATGCTCGTGTTAGGTGCGGGCCAGCAAGGAGAACCGCAACAAAAGTGGCTTTCTGAGCTGAGGGCGGCCAAGCTGCATGACTCTTCGCGCCGTCCAGCACAAGCGAGAGGCAGAAACACCTCGCCGAGCAACCGCAGAAACAGTTCGCTCAGAAAGAGTGGAACAGATCCTTCATTCCAACGTGCCGACCCGTATCAACCAACCGAGGCTGAGTTAACCGCGGAAGCGGCATGGGACGCGGACTTTGGTGCCACCCTAACAGCCGCTCGCAAGTGCGTTGCCACGAATAAGCTTTTGCAAGCAGTAAGTATCCTCGAGGGGTGGGTCGCGAGATCTGATGGGCGCGGAGACTCTCCGATGGTCCAGTTGCTTGCCGACGTTTATCTCCGTCTGGATCAGCCAGCTAACGCCCTAGCAGTTTGCCTTCCCCTAGCTAACCAATTTACAGATCCCGAACTTCTTTTGAGAACCAGTATCTCGGCAGCCAAAGTCGGTTCAATCTACCAAGGGCAACGTCGATTCTCGGCAGATTATATCCTTGCGCGTTGGTCGTGTATTTCTGACGGCACTGCTTGCCTTCGGCAGGACAACACCCCTTCTGGAGTTGAAGCCGTCACCTCCATAGCGCTCGGTATGGCACCCGCAAATGTCGCGGCGACCGCCGTGCAAATCCTTACGTTTTTTCGCAAAGCGAGCTTGACGCAATGGCTAGGGCAGATGCCGAGTTCATGGGCACTCTAACAGCAGCTCGCTCAGCCGTGAAATCAGGTCAACTCGCCATTGCTGCCAATATTTTGGAAGGATGGCTCGCGCTCTCAGACGGAACGAGGGAGTCGCCGATTGTCCAACTTCTCGGCGATATTTACTTCTACGAGGACAAGCCAGCCGATGCTTTTGCCGTGCTAGGTCCTCGCTGCCATTCAGGATCGGACCCCGAGCTACTCCTTCGAGGAAGCCTTGCGTCGCTGAGAAGGGGCAGTCTGTCTGCGGGGCAGCGTGCTTTTGCTGTTGCCTACGTGCGGGCTCACTGGACAAGCGGCCAAGATAATTGGAGACAGGACGAGACCGTCGCAGGTACTGATGCGGTAACTTGCCTGGCGCTGGGGCTTGCGCCCAGCTACGACAATATCGGGGCAAGGTACTACCTTGGCGAGGCACTCCGTTTGGACCCAGGCAGTCCAGCTGCTTCCTTTACGCTCGGAAACCTTGAACTTGCATCGAAGAGATATAAGTCGGCTGCAACAATCTATAGAGCTGGACTGTCGCGCTCGGATAGTCGATTCGCCAGCATCATGGCCAAGCGGCTTGCCGACGCAGAGTATTTGCACAAGAGATTCGGGACGTAGAATATCGCCAATTCGGCCTAACTAAAGGCGGTTCATTCTACGTCAACTCGATTTCGTGCACTCCCGCTAGCGAGCGGCCCACCAGACGACGTGGGCGGCGGTCGAATGGCACCCAAATGAGGCTGTGCCCGTACAGGGTCACGAACTTGGAGCCCGCCTTTGCCTCCGTCTCCGGGTCCCAGACGTACAGGTCTGCCACCGGGACATCGCAAGATAACTCCACACCGCCAGTGCGCCACGAAGCCTCGATGTTCGGATGTTTGTGCAGCTTTGCCAGCTTGGGCTCACACAAAAGCCGGCCATGTGAAGCCTGAGCGACTTCGGCCCAGATCATCGTCCGTGTCAAAACGCGCGAATACAGATCGATGGAAAGTACCCGCTTCCTCTCGCTTGGTGCGAGGCAGAACTCAACGTGAGGGCTGCCCGAAAGGTGCTCGCCGGTTAGCGAGTCATAGAGCCACACCATGTCGCTGCCCGACTCGCGCCACTCCACAGCCGAGTCGTTGATCATCCAAACGTGCACCTGCCCCGCTTCCTGTTCGAAGGAGATGAGGTGGTCCTGGTAAAGCCGCTTCACCTCGTATGCCGCCGCCTTCCAGTCCCCCGCGAAGTCGATGAGCGACCAGCTCTGCGCCGGCCAACAGTCATTGAGCTGCCAGATCAGCGTCCCCTTGCAAAACTCGGATCGGCGGTAGTGCTCGATCGCGTGCCGCATCGCGTCCCGCTGGTTGAGCTGCGAGTAGTAGATTAGCTCATCGAGATTGGTCGGCTCGGGATAGTGCTTGCCGATCAATTCGCGCCAGTATTCCCAGGGCCGCCCCGTCTTGTCGCGCCAGCGCACCCAAGCGTGATCGGGAGCCTGTCCGAGATCGGTGACGTGCCGGTGCCTTGGCGGCGGCGCGAGCAGCGCCTTTTCATGCTCGCGGGCGGCGATCTCAGGCGCGACCTCCATCAGCGGGATGTGTCCCAGGCCGATCGGCGCTCTCGTCGCATCGTCCCCGCCGTCCAGAACCTGCTTCCACGCGGCGGGACCGCAGCTGGACGGGAAGCCGAATTCGCTGCTGAATGCCGCTTTGGAATCCGAATAGTGAATCCAATCGCCGCGCCCGTGCCACACGTCCCAATAATGCTCATCGCCCCCGCTTGGCGACGTCTCGATGTACGCCCGGCCCGGATCGTGCTCCTCTACGACTTGTTTGAGAACCTCCTTCCAAATGCGTTCTCCGTGAAAACGCCCAGGCTGCTTATCCTTGCCCCCCCAGGCCTGCTCGTGCATGATCGAGTTTTCGTTGTTGCCGCACCAAACGGCTAAGCAGGGGTGATGGCGCAGTCGCTTGACGTGGAACGTAGCCTCCTTCCGCACGATTT
>JBBREM010000077.1:0-11341 GCA_038202925.1 Fimbriimonadales bacterium
CCACGCGCTGGTCGTCACGGGACGCGTCGAGGCGATGGTCGACCCGAGCGTGAGCCGCTGGGACATCTCGGCGATGAAAGTAATCGTGGAAGAAGCCGGCGGGCGGATGACGTCGATGGGCGGCGGAGATCCAATGCAGGCGCAGCCCCACGGCCATCTGGAGGCGCTTAGCTCGAACGGGCTCGTGCACGAGGAACTCGTGGAGGCATTCTCAATTTGAGGCTGCTGGGCATTGATTTCGGCTTCAAGCGCATCGGGCTCGCGGTCGCGGAGACCGAGTTCGGCATCATCACCGCGCGCCCGGCGATCGAGGCCAGCGGCACGCTGAAGAATGACGCGCAAAGGCTGATCGAGATCGCCAGGCAGGATAAGGTTGACGCCGTCGTCGTCGGGCTGCCGCTTGAAAGCGGGGTGGAGGGCAAGATGGCGCGTATCTGCCGCACGGTGGCTGAGCAGATCGGCGCAAGCGGCTTGACCGTTCATCTGATCGACGAAAGTCTAAGCAGCGTCGCCGCCGAAGCAACGCTGCGAGAGGATAACCTGAAGGCGAGCCAAAGAAGGAAGCTCCAAGACGGGGAGGCGGCGCGTGTCATCCTAGAACGGTTTATTCATGAGCACGAAGTCGGCTAAGCGAAACATCCTCTTGTTCTGCGCCGGGATTGTGCTCGCGGCAGGCTACGGCTATCACCGTTGGACCCAGAATCTCGAACCGATCTCTAGAGGCGAAGCTCAGCTCATACGCTACGACAAGCGCAGCCCCCTTTCCGTCGTCCTGCGCGATTTGGAGGAGCGCCACATCATCCGCAACGCGGCCGCCCTCGGGCTTTTTTCGCGCTTCAACCACGGCCCGGCTGCGGTGGAGAGCGGCACCTATTCGCTCGCGCCAGGGATGACGGCAGGCGAGATACTAAAAGCGGTGAAGAGGCCGGTGACGGTGAACGTCACTGTGCCCGAGTACTTCTGGGTGGCGCGCACGGCGGCGTTGATGGAGAAGCACAACGTCGCCAAGGCGGCAGACTTCATCGACATGGCTCAGAAGCCGTCCGACTTCGCCAAAGACGTTAAGTTTCCGCTCCCGGCCAGGTCGCTCGAAGGCTATCTCTTTCCCGACACGTACCGGATGGCCCCGATGTCCGGCGCCAAGCCCGCGATCCAGCAGCAACTCGAGAACTTTCAGAAGAAGGTGTGGGAGGGGCTGGGCGAGCCGAAAAATCTTAGTAAAGCGATCATCGTTGCCTCCCTTGTTGAGCGGGAAGCCAAGCTCGATAACGAGCGGCCCCTCGTCGCGGGAGTCATCGAGAACCGGTTGGCGAAGGGGATGCCGCTGGAGATCGACGCGACCGTGCTGTACGCGCAGCAGCGGTGGCACATCCCCACGCGCCAAGATATTAGGCATACGATCTCGCCCTATAACACCTACATGAACAAGGGCCTGCCGCCGGGGCCAATCTGCTCGCCGGGGCTGAAAAGCATCAAGGCCGCGCTGAACCCGGCCAAGACGAAATACTTCTATTACGTAGCCATGCCCGACGGACACAGCCTCTTCGCCGCCACCTATCCCGAGCATTTGGCGAATGTCAACAAGCGACGCCATGCGATGAGGGCCGCGCATTGAGCCGGCCCCCCTCGCA
The DNA here is from genome assembly GCA_038202925.1 of Fimbriimonadales bacterium. Lineage (GTDB taxonomy): Bacteria > Armatimonadota > Fimbriimonadia > Fimbriimonadales > Fimbriimonadaceae > JAEVZK01. The sequence continues at coordinate 1,632 of JBBREM010000077.1, forward strand.
CTGGAAGCGATGGCGCAGCGGCGATTTCGATCGCGCGCAGGTGCCGGAAATGTTCCACTCGTTCATGCCCGCCCATGCGGTGAACGTTCTTCAGGACGTCAACCTTCAACGGCTGTGGGAAGGCGGGAAGCGGCTTATCCTGGTAGATGTCGACCACACCCTCGTGATGTGGAAGCAAGAGGACTTCGGGTCGGAGGTTATCGCCTGGATCGAGGCGGCGAAGAAGATGGGCTTCGAGCTATGCATCATCAGCAACACGCGCCGGGTGGAGCGGCTAGCGCGACTAAGCGAGAAGCTGGGGATCGCGACGGTGCGGGGCAGGTTCAAACCGTCGCGAGCGATGTACCGACTCGCCCTGATCAAGTTCAAGCGCAAGCCCGAAGAAGCGGTGATGATCGGCGACCAGCTGATGACCGACATCTTCGGCGCGAATCGCGCGGGAATCGACGCGATCTGGGTCCGCCGCATGGAGGGCAAGGAATTTGGCCCGACCCGCATCAACCGCTTCATGGAGCGGCTACTTCAAAGCGCCATCTACAAGGGGCTCGTCGCGCCGGCCGACGAAAACCCGGGCACCCAAGCAGAAGAACAGGCCAAACCCATCAAGGATCGCGCGCTTGTACACCAACTCGTCAAGTTCGCGGTGGTGGGGGGCAGCGGCTTTATCATCGACTTCGGCATCCGCTGGTATCTCATGTTTCACGCTCCTTGGGGCAACGCACTGATGAGCACCGTGTTCGGCAATTGGCTGCAGGAGTCGTTTTCCTTCTTCCGCTCCAGCTTTTCGACCCCGGCAAAAGCGGCGCTGCCCTTCTTCATCCTCGTTTCGGCGGGGCTAGCGATCGTCAACAACTTCATTTGGAATCGGCTCTGGACCTTCCAAATTCGCAGCCGCGAGGAGCGGGCGACGCAGTTCCGCAGGTTTGTCACCGTCTCGGTCATCGGCATGGCGCTGAACAACGTGATCTCCTCGTCGCTCAATCAGATCATTCCCGGGCATGCGCAGCGAAGCCTTGCGATGGCCACGATCATCGCGACGGTCTGCGTCGCCGTTTGGAATTTCACGGGTTACCGCTTCTATGCCTTCAAGCCGAGGAAGGCGTGATTTGGCACGAATGGCGCGACGCGCCGGATGCTGAGTTTGCCGTCATCGGCGATCCGGTGAGCCACTCGCTGTCTCCGGTCATGCAGATGGCGGCGCTGCGAGCGCTCGGACGGTCTGAGCGATATGTCCCCTTGCGGGTCCCCAAGGGCGAGGTCGCGGAGGCCGTGACTTCACTGTGTGCAAAGGGATACCTCGGGCTTAACGTAACGGTACCGCTCAAGGAGGAAGCGTTTTCCCTTTTCGACTGCGCTGCCGATCCAGTCGCCAGCGTTTGCGGAGCGGTCAACACCCTCGACAACATAAACAAGACGTCCGCCAATACCGATGGCCCAGGCTTTATCGATTCCCTCGCTGACGACTTGACTCCTACCAGCGAAGCCCTGATTCTTGGCGCGGGGGGCACGGCCAAAGCGATAGCCCTTGTGCTGCATCTCGCCGGGTACAACGTGCATGTCTTTAATCGCACTCGCCAGCGAGCGGTTCAGCTTGCCCTCGAGCTGGGATCCCGCATTACCGTGGCCGACACTCCCGACATTGCCGGAAAGACTCTGATCGTGAACGCGACCTCTGCATCCCTGGAAGCAGCATCGCTACCCCTCGATTGGGCGAATGCCGACAAGCTGGCTCTTGCGTATGACGTCGCCTACGGCGAGTCACCCTTCCTGCAGGAAGCTGCCAGCCATGGACTGAGGACACTGGATGGCAAGGAGCTTCTCGTAGCGCAAGGAGCGCGGTCCTTGAAGTTTTGGCTCGGCGTCGAAGCGCCTCGCGATGTGATGCGCCAGGCGATCGCATGAGCAGGGTCGTGCCCGCATCGCTCAAGAACATCGCGCTGGCGGCGGAGGCGCTCAAGGCAGGCAAGCTCGTCGTAATGCCCACGGAGACGGTCTACGGCTTGGCGGCGGATGCGACGAACAAGGCGGCGGTTAAGAAGATATTTAGCGCCAAGGAGCGCCCCGCCGACAACCCCTTGATCGTTCATATCGCGGATATCGATCAGCTTGAGACCATCGCGCGGGAGATTCCGAAAGCGGCCCGTCTTTTGGCTGAGCGCTTCTGGCCGGGGCCGCTCACGCTGGTGCTGCTCAAGGCGGAGGACGTGCATGAAGAGGTGACGGGCGGTTTGAATACCGTCGCCGTGCGGATGCCGGCCCATCCCGTCGCGTTGAGCTTGATTAGGCGCGCTGGTATTCCGATCGCCGCGCCGAGTGCCAATCGGTTTATGAAGCTCTCGCCAACTCGTCCGCAGCACGTCGACGCCGTGCTCGCTCGCAAGGTGGAAATGGTGCTCGACGGCGGGCCCTCCAAAGTGGGCGTCGAATCGACGGTCGTGGACTGCACGAGCGAGACGCCGCGCATCCTCCGGCCGGGAGGCGTTTCCAGGGGGGACATCGAAGCGACGTTGGGTGGGCCGCTTGGAACCATGCCGCCTGATTCGACGAGGAAATCGCCGGGCATGTACCCACGCCATTACGCGCCGAAGGCACCGTTACGTCTGGTAGACGCCCTTACTGAAAAGCAGGCGGGCCTCACCTTCGAGCCACCGGCAAACGATAAGCAGATCAAGATGCCCAAGTCGGCGGGGGCCTATTCGGCGGTTCTTTACGACAATCTGCATAAGCTGGATCGCATGAAGGCGAATGTCATCTTTGTCCAACGGCCGCCGGAAGGACCGGAATGGGAAGCCGTCCGGGATCGACTGGCGAAGGCCAGCGAACCCGAGGACTAGATCCGCCGGCAGATTGCGTGGCGCAGACTCTTTCCAACCGGATAGAGGGCCACAACCAGTTCTTCCCCCTCGCCCCGAAGCTCGCGCGCGAGCTTCCGTACATCGATGCCCGCTCGCGACTTCACAACAGGCGTCCCGCCCCCCAGTCGGCGCAGCTCGATTCGTGTTCGCTTGACATCGGCGGTGTGGGAGGCAAGGACCTCAAAGCTACTTAGCCAGGGCGAGCTAAACGCCCGATCGCCGGTGAGATAGCCGTTGGAATCCCCAAGTGCAGAAAGGGCGAGCTTCTCGCAAAGCCCACCGAGCGCATGAGCCCGAATGGCGGCCGGGTCGACTTCGAATAGGTAAACGCCGGGCTCTTTGACCGAGGGTGGATCCGCGCCGGCCCTCAACTCCTCGCCACTTTCTAAGTGAACGGAAACTCGGCCCTCTCCGGCTTCGGCACCGAGCCAAATGAGCGCTTCGCGGCACTCGCCGCCGAATGAAACGAACTCCAACCGCCCGCCAAGGCTTTCGAGGACCTCGTCACCCAGCATCGGACTAAGCTTGATACCTCCCAATCGAAGGGATGCGAGACGAGAAACTACCGCCGTCAGAGTCGGAGCGAACGACGATGGATCGAGCGTCCGTCTGCCTCCGGCTCGCCTGGAGGGGTCGCAGAACGCGTAATCGGCGGTCCATTCGCTTTGCAGCGAGTCGGCAACGATCACTCGAGCACTTGCGCCCACGTTATGCGAGGCACGCTCAGCGCGTTCCGCGCTCACCTCAAAGCCAATAGCAGGTCCCCGTTCAGCGAGCGCAATTAGATCCCCGCCGATCCCGCAGGTCATGTCGACGACGAGTTCGCCCGCCGGAAAGCGCGAGGCGTGGTAGGCGGCAACTTTCTCGTGGGAGGCCATCTCCAGGCCGTCGCGATCGAAGAGCATCCGGTCTGCCCGCACGAATTTTGCCCGGCCGCGCCGCCTCAGATTCCACTGGGTGAATGCCCACTGGGCAGCCTCGGGAGACGAGCCCGCGCCCACGCGCATCAGGTTGGCGGCGGTTGCCGTCAACCCTTCCGCCAGCGCCAGGGCTCGAACCTGCAACTCTGTCACGTCCTATCAGCTTGACGCACAGCGCGGTCGTCCGAGCCTGTGAGTGCGTGCTTCCGGGCGGATGCATGCGCATTCCAGGATGACAAATGGGCCCAGATTGTCAGCACGGCGTCGGAGGCCGAGGTCCTTCGACTGCGTGACTCGCGAGGCTCGTCACTCGCTCAGGATGACGAGTTAGGGTGGGCGGCACCGACGAGCCTCCCGTCCGCGCCATAATTTCATCCGATGGAAGTCGTTGTCCCGGAGGAGTTTCAGTACCTCTACGTTCGCAGCGATGAGCGGCCGGTCGTGAAGGTGCCCGACCCGGTTCTGCGAAAGGTATCGAGCCCGGTGCTGAAGGTCGGGAAAAAGCAGCAGCTTCTGGTCGAGGAGATGATGCGCATCATGAAGCAGGCGAACGGAGTTGGCCTCGCCGCCCCGCAACTGGGCCTGCTGCAGCGCGTTTTCGTCATGTCGCCGGAAGACATGCGGCCCACCGCCCTGATCAATCCCAAAATCACCAAGGCGGAGGGCGAATATGTGGGAGAGGAGGGCTGCCTCAGCATTCCGGGATTGTATGGCGACGTGACGCGGGCCGCCTATGTCGAAGTCGAGGCCTACGACCGGCGCGGGCGCGAGCTGGTTTACGAGTTTGAAGGTATGCACGCCAAGGTCGCCCAGCACGAGATCGACCACCTCGACGGAGTACTGTTCATCGACAAGGTCGATATGGCGACGCTGCACTGGGCGCACCCGCACCGGGTCGACCGTGACGAGAACGAATGAGGCTGATCTACTTCGGCACCGCCGAGTTCGCGGTCGTTCCACTCGTGGAACTGGCTCCGCACATCGTGCTCGTCGTTAGCCAGCCGGATCGTCCATCCGGGCGGGGGTTGCATCCTAGCCCCTCGTTTGTAAAGCGGATAGCGCTCGGGCTGGGTATCCCTGTAGAGACTCCCGAGAAGAGCCGGGCATCGGAGTTTGTCGAAAAGCTGAGAGCCTTAGATGCGGATGCTTTGGTGGTCGCCGCCTATGGCCAGATCCTCTCGACATCCGTTCTCGAAAGCGCAAAGCGAGGCGGGATCAACCTCCATGGTTCGATCTTGCCCAAGTATCGCGGCGCCGCCCCGATTCAACGATGCCTTCAAAACGGGGAGGCGGAAACGGGCGTGACCCTGATGCAGATGGACAAGGGCATGGATACCGGCGACATCATTGCGATCGATCGAATGCCGGTCGGCGAAGACGACACCGCGCGCACCATTGCGCTCAGGCTTTCCCATTCGGCGGCGCAATTAGCCAAAGATTGGATGCCGCGCATCTGCGCAGGGGACTATGCCCGCGTTCCCCAAAACTCCGAAGAGGCGACGAGCGCGCCCAAGGTCGAAAAAGAGGAAGCCGAGCTGCGCTTTGATCAACCAAACGCGCAGGAATACAATCGGTTCCGCGCCTTCTTCCCCTTCCCCGGTCCCTTTATTCGAACCAGGTTCGGCCAAGTTAAGATCAGCCACGCGCGGCTGGGCACAAATAGTGGTGCGCCAGGTGTTGTAGTCTCTACTGCCGATGCCTGCGAAGTTGCCTTCGATGGAGGCAGCATTCGCCTGCTCGAACTGCAGCCGGAAGGTAAAAAGCGCATGAGCGGCAAGGATTTTGCGAACGGACTTCGCTTGCGCGCCGGCGACAGCTTGATATGATGCCCCCCAAACAACCCAAGATCACGCGCACGCTGTTGATCCGCTCCGCCATCGCAGCCGCCGTGCTGCTCGGCCTCGTCTTTGCCTTTCGCTGGTGGAAGTCCCGCGAGACCGACCCCACCGGCGATGTTGAGACCAGCACCGCAGGTATGGTGGCGGCGATCGAGTGGACCGGCGACACCAAACACGCGGTGGCGATTAAGCCCGACGGGACCGTCATCAGACAATCCGACTTGCCACCGACGAGCGAGGACCGCGACGTCACGTGGCGGCCCGACGGCAACGCGATCTTCTTCAGCAGCAACCGCGCAAAAGACATGTTCACGATGTTTCGGTGGGTGCCGGATGGCCGGGCGGCCGAGCAGCGCAGCATCGGCGCCCGCTCGCAATCCGCTCCGTTCTTCTTGCTTGCCGACAGAGATCAGCACCGCGACGCTCATGCCCTGGTGACCGCCGGCGGCACGGTGATGGATTACGATCCGGTTCGGCCCGCCCTCATCCAGGTTCTGCCTCCGGTGAACAAGAAGGATGTGAGCGTCGATCAAGAGGGCGGAGGCGTCGTCAGCCCGTTCGAACAGATGTACGAGAAATTTGGCACGAGCTTCCGCAGCGCGAAGTGGACACCCGACAAGAAAGCCGTATTTGCCGTTATGCGCAGCGATCTGGGGGAGACGCTGATCTACCAGAGGCTGGAGGCGCCTACTCCGCAAGAGATGACGCCGCGATTAGTGGTTGCCGGAGACCGAATTGATTTCGACATCGACCAGAAGAGCGGCAAGGTTTTTTTCGCCGTTCAGAATTTTCAGTGGCTCGATCCTGGCCAGGTTCCGGAACAGTTCCGCAAAGGAAACAAGATCACCAAACCGTATCGTCACGCCCTTGCTGGGCTGGACCCGTCGACCAACAGCATTCATGTCTTTTTCGCCAGCAACTCCGATAACGGCTGTTTTGGATCGCCTGCCGTGAGTTTCGATGGCGGGGGGCTCGCCTTCATAGCCGGGCCGTACACGGGGAACGGAAACATGACTCCGACCTCTTTGTTTGTTATCCCAACGACCGGCACGTTGAAAGCCCTTGGGCCGCCGGTTGTGACCGGCGAAATCTACGAGCCCGCGTGGTCGCCGGACGGCAATACGCTCGCTTTCGCGCGAAGGGACAGCAGCACATCCCGAGCGATCTATACGATGAGCAAAGGCAATGCGCCGAGACGGTTGACGCCGGCAAGTGGCATTTTCAGCAGCCCCGCTTTCAGTCCGCAGGCCGCCAAATAAACCATAATTCCTCCTGGAATGAAAGTTAGCATCATTGGAGGAGGAGGGCGCGTTGGCTCGGACGCCGCATACGCCCTGCAGCTTGGCGGCATCGTTCGCGAGATTGCGCTTGTCGACATGAACGGCGACATGGCCGCCGGCGAGGCGCTCGATTTGCGCCACGGCGCGGCGCTCACCGCGAACCAGAAGTTCACGAGCTCCGCCGACTACAGCATCGTCGATGGCAGCGACTGCGTCGTCATCACCGCCGGTCTGCGCCGGAAGCCGGATGAGACGCGGCTCGAGCTCGTCAATCGCAATGTTGGCCTTTTCAAGGGCATCCTCGATTCGCTGAAGGGATGCAAGCTGAACGAAGGCGCGACGCTTGTCGTGGTCTCCAACCCGGTCGACATCCTCACTCACCTAGCCGCCACCGCCGGTATCGTGCCCTCTTCGCAAGTGCTTGGTCTTGGCACGGTGCTCGATACCTGCCGCTTCCGGTCGCTGCTGGCGGATCACTTTAACGTCAACGCGACCGACGTTAAGGCGCTGATCCTGGGCGAGCACGGCGATTCGATGGTGCCGATTCTTTCCTCGGCGACGATTGGCGGCGTGCCGATGTCGTCGATCCCGAAGTTTCAGGCGGAGATTCAGGGCGTGTTTGAGTTCACGCGCAAGTCGGGGGCCGAGGTTATCCGGTTGAAGGGAGGCGCAGGCCGCGCGGTTGGCGTGTCGATCAAGGAAGTCGTCGAAGCGGTTGCTCTGGACCGGGATGCCGTCCTACCCGTATCCACTTTGCAGACCGGCACTCTGGGCATCTCCGACATTTCCCTATCGCTGCCGACGGTCGTCGGCCGGAAGGGCGCGAAACAGATTCTGACCCCCGACGTGAACGCCGAGGAAAAGGAAGGGCTCGCGAAGTCGGCGGAGAGCCTCAAAGCCGTTCTCGCGCAGATTAGCTGAGAACAACCCGCAGCTGAGAATTGTCATCCTGGAAGTGAGCCAGCGAACTGAAAGGATCTACTTGTCGTCACGGCATGCGAACAAGCAAGCAGCCCCACTCTCAGATCCTTTCACTCCCGTTCGTACCTCGCGCAGTTCCAGGATGACACTTCGTTCACATTCACCCCCGGCACGTCCGGCCAGCACTCAGCCACGTCCCGTGGTGTTTCCATGCGGCGAAGGTTCGCTGCGCGAACGGCCCGAAGCGGCGTCGGTACACTGCGTCCAATGACCGCCGCCCTCCTGCTGGCCCTCGCCCAATCTGCCTCAACGCTCACGCTCTATCGCGGCGCTGACATTGGCCAGACGCTTCGCTATTGGGCGGTTGAGGATACGTCACTCTCGTCCACGCTGGCCGATCGCAGCTACGGTGGCGAGAACACGCTGGGCGCGGGCTCTGGGAGGACGATCCTGATCAAATTTGGAGAACTGCAATGGGCGATTGGGCCGGGAAAGCGGGTCAAGAGCGCCGCCCTTATTCTCCATCCGGCCACCGGCAAACCGCGGTTAAGCGGCATTTCTGCGCTTAAGCAAGGATGGGACGAAGGGCCGATGCCGAGCAAGCTCCGCATCGGCGCGGGCGCGACGTGGAAGTGGCGTCATCCAGACGTGAATTGGCAGCGGCCCGGCGCGACTGGCCCCCGTGATGCCGAGCCCATCTCGGGCGCGAGAATGGTCGGCGACCGCATCGAGGGCCTCGGCCCGGCGGTGCAGGCGATGGCGGACCGATGGTACGACAACAACGGCTTTGCCCTGCAGTTCGAAGGCGAAGGCGAGTTTTACAGCAGCCAATCCATCAAGGGCAAGCCGGAACTGCAAATCGAGATTGAAAGCGCGCCGCCCGCCACCGGGCCCGATTTGGCCGTGCTCGATATCCAACCCGGCAATGCCGGCTACTTAGCCCGTGTCCAAAACGTGGGCTTGGAAGCGGTGAATGGCTTCTCTTATAGCTGGTCGGTCAACGATGCGCCCGGCTCGGCGGTGGAGACCTCCAAGACCGTCGCCGGCGGCGAAACGATGACCCTCGCCCTGCCCAAGACGGTGGGAGCTCGCTCCCTGCGGCTGATCGTTCGTGCAAACGCCGACGTCGATCCGGCGAACAACGGGGCCGACTATTTTGCCGACGGCGAAGCCCTCGACATCAAAGCTGGGGAAGAAGTGCGATCGCAAGCGATCGCGCGCCTCGCCAACAACATGGCCTTCCCGCAAAGCCGCTTTCCGTTCGCGCCCGCAGGCGCGGCAACGCGGATCAACATTCGCCCCAGTACCACCGGAATGTCGCTAAGCAGCGATCCCAAAGACGCCCTGCGCCAGATCGGATCGGCCCTCGGGCTCGTCGATCTCGGCGTGTTTCAGATTCCGCCGCGCGACATGCGGCTGAAGGTGAGCGGTGCCGAGCTGCGGGGCAACGTCGATCCCTATCGGGGCTTGATGGGGGGCGGCGATACGCGCTTCGATGCCTTGACCGACCTCGGTGGAACCGACCTTCTCTCCGCTACCGACGTCGCCGGTCTGGCCGATCGAGGCGCATATCTCGTGGCCATCCCCTCCAGCCTTCTCTTGAAGGTCAGCGACATGCAGGGCCGCCCGATCGCCGGCGCCGATGTGGCGATTTTCCAGAGCAGCCAGGGCATCCTCTCTGGCCCCGATCCGCTGATGAGCCTCACCTCCACCGATGCGGGAACCATCCTGCTGACGGCCAAGCCGACGCCGGATAATGGCAAACCGAATCCGTTTGGCGCGCTCGATCCCAAGGGCGGGAACGGCCTGTTTCTCATCCGCGCGACGAAAAACGGCGTCACTGAGTGGGAATGGCTGAAGCTGTGGCAGCTGGCGGACCTCAGCAACATGGGATTC
>JBBREM010000078.1:0-11058 GCA_038202925.1 Fimbriimonadales bacterium
ATAACCGCGTCGACGCCAAGGTCGAACATGCGCATGTTCGAGTCGCAGATAGCCGCCATTTGCTTCGGCAGGCGTCCGAAGCGCGTGGGCTGGATCCCGTTTCGATCGACCAGGCACGCCACCTCCACACAGCCGTCTTGCGGCAGGTTCTCGATCAACCTCTCGTTCGCGACATTGCCGTAAATGACAGTCGGTACGTGCTTCTCCATCGCCTCGATGATCCACGCGCCGTACTCGTGAGTTCGCTCGAACTTAATTGGCTCCTCGCCGGATAATTGCCGCGCTCGGGCCGCGTCTTGACCTTCTCGCCACGTGGGCCAGTTGTTGGCGTAGAAGCTTTCCTCGCCGCGGTAGCCGGTGTCGGTGTATTTTGCGAGCAGGTCTTTGCGCTTGCGGTAGTAGGGAACGTATTCGCTGAGGTGGCCGCTTGACTCGGTGATGAACGCGCCGAAGTTGAGCATCATATCCGTCCGAACCGGCTCCTTCTTCGCGAATTCGCTATCACGGTCTTGAGCCTGATCGATCAGCCCGGGATACAAGTCGTCGCCGTTGGGACCGCGCAGCTCGGTGAACCAGGCGAGGTGGTTGATTCCTGCGCACTTCCATTTCATCTCGGCATAGGGCACGCTTGCAAATCGAGAGAGCATCTCTGACGTGCCTTGAACCGAGTGACAGAGACCGACAACTTGCATGGATGAGGTTCGTTGGGCCGCAAGGCACATCATGTTCATCGGATTCGTGTAATTGAGGATTACGGCTTGGGGACATAGCCGCTCGCAATCCTTCAAAATGTCGAGCCACACCGGAATCGTGCGGAGGGCTTTGAACAGCCCTCCCGGCCCGATGGTGTCGCCGATGTTTTGGCTGACGCCGTACTCCAGGGGAATGTCGTTGTCCGCGCGGACGCAGGCGAGACCGCTCACCTCGATCGCATTAACGATGTAGTCCGTGCCGGGCAGCAGTTCCCCGCGATCGGTGCTCGACCGCACCATCCAGCCGCCGCCAAGCTCGTCGACGATTCTGTGCATCAGCCGAGCGGCGAGATCGAGGCGCTTGCCGTCGATGTCGATCAGGCGCAGCTCGCCGCCGGCATTGCCGGGAATGAGCGCGACATCTTTGAGGATCGAGTTCGTGAAGAAGCTGCCCGCGCCAATCATCGTCACGTTGATCTTCCGAGGCATATCGCCGGGCAGACCAACGCTCTTAACTGGCTTGACGTTATCGAGGTGGGATTCGGCGAGAGACATGTTCGCGAGGATACATCAGATGTTTGCAGAAGGGGTTAAAATTCCAGTAAGGAGGTTGCCATGCCAACCATCGATTCCAATACTGCTGACCTGAAGCGCCTCGTTCAGGAGGAATGGGCGAGCGACGAAACTGCCGCCGCCTGGCGCAAGCATTATTCGCACATGAAGGAGCATCTTGGGGCGGTGACCGCCGCTCTCGTCGACGCGGCTGCGCCCGCGCCTGGGATGCTCGTACTCGATCTTGCCTCCGGCTCAGGCCAGCCGGCGTTAACGATCGCTCCGAAACTGCAACCTGCGGGCAAAGTTATCGCAACCGATCTTAGCGAGCCGATGCTCGCGGTGCTTCGAAGCTTCGCGGCACAGGAGGGCGTGGCCAATGTGGAAACTCGGTTCGCCGACGCCCACGAGCTACCGTTTGCCGACAACACTTTCGATCTGGTCACCTCGCGCTTTGGCGCGATGTTCTTCGTTGAGATTGGCAAGACGCTGGGCGAGATTCGGCGCGTGCTGAAACCCGGCGGGCGGATAACGTTTGCCGTTTGGGGCGAGCCTAAGCCGGGCACGTATTTTGGAGCAGCGGCGCTGCCGTTCATCAAGCGGCTCGACAAAAAGCCTGACCCGGATGGGCCGGGCCCGATGCGCTACGCGGAATCTGGCAAGCTGATGCATCTCGTGGTGGAAGCTGGCTACCGAAACACGTCGGAAGTGATGCACGACTTGCCTGCCCCGTATCGAGGCTCGCCGGAAGATTTCTTGGCTGCCATGCTGGAAATCGCCGCGCCCTTCCGCAACGCCGTCAAGACCATGTCGGGCCCGGCGCGGAGCGAGGCAAAGGAGGAGGCGCTTCGGAACTTGGGACAGCTTTATGACGGAACGTACACCCGCGTCACCGCGCCAATTCTCATCATCACTGGTGAGAAATAGCTTGACATTGCGGCGGCATATGGGATTCGCCGCCGCTCTTTGTATAGAGTATTGACCAATATCGCCGTCTCGCCTTCGTAGGCGGGCCGTCTGAATTCGTGACAATAACTGGTTTACTGGCAACGCAGAACACTAGCCCTGAATCGGGACAATAATGTACAACAACGATTGGACGAGAAAACCGTAATGGCAAATTTCGCATCGCCCGGTTCGGAGAGCAAGCTGATCCTTCTCATCGAGGACAACATCGACGATGAGCGGTTGACGCTGCGGGCGCTTCGCAAGAATAACATCATGAACGAGGTGGTCGTCGCCTGCGACGGGCAGGAAGCCATCGACTATTTGTTCGGCACCGGTGCGTTTTCGGGTCGCGACATGACAGTCATGCCGGCCGTCGTGGTGCTCGACCTTAAGCTTCCCAAGCTCAGTGGCCTCGAAGTCCTCCGACGCATCCGCAGCGAGATGGCCACGAGACGCCTACCGGTCGTGGTGCTGACGTCGAGCGAGGACGAGCAGCAGGTCGAAGAGAGCTACGGGCTCGGCGCGAACAGCTTCATCAAGAAGCCAACCGATCCAACCGAATTCTCCGAGATGATCTTGCAGGTGGCGATGTATTGGCTCCTGCTGAACCGCACGGCTCCCGAACGCGCGCTGATTTAGGGCTCTGCCCAGAGGAAAGAGGAAGGATTCAGGAGGAAAGAGTCGGCCCTGAATTAGGCTCTCGTATACTCTTCTCCGTGGCACGTTCCTTTGACGACCTTGTAGCCTGGCAAAAGGCCCGAGAACTTACAAAGCTTATTTATGAAGTGACGAAGCGAGACCAGTTTTCGCGCGCCTTTCGCTTGGTTTCCCAGATTCGCGCCGCTTCTACATCGATCATGTCGAACATCGCCGAAGGCTTCGAACGAGGCAACAGGGCTGAATTCCATCAATCCTTGGTCGTCGCAAAGGGAGAGGCTGGCGAGGTCAGGTCTCAACTTTATGTCGCTTTTGACGCCGAATATCTTGACGAGGAGATATTCATCCAATTGAAGGCACACTGCATGGAGCTTTCTCGAGTAATTGAAGGGTTGCGCTCGCAGGTTGAGTCGCAGCGCAGAAGTGGAAATCGCCGCGAAACAGCGGGAGCGCCCGTTTGAATCTTTCCTCCTTCCTCTTTCCCCCTTCCTCTGGCCCCCGTGGCCTTGTAAAGGCCGCCTCCGCAATGCCATACTCTTCTCCTGTTCGCGGGTGTAGCTCAGTGGTTAGAGCGCCGGCCTGTCACGCCGGAGGCCGCGGGTTCAAGTCCCGTCATCCGCGCCATTTGACCCGGTGTGCCGCTGTAGCTCAGTTGGTAGAGCAAAGGACTGAAAATCCTTGGGTCGCCGGTTCGAGTCCGGCTGGCGGCACCATCCTTCTTCGCGTTCTTCTCGCGATCCTCTTTTTGATCGGCATCGCATCGGCTCAGAAGCTTGCGCCGGGCAACAAGATACGGATCATCTGCGAGCAAGAATCCAGCCTTTCCGTCGAACGCGTGATCGCGCCGGACGGCACCATTGAGCTTCCGACGATCGGGTTCGTCTCACTCGCCGGCAAGTACACGATTGAGGCCGAGGCATTTATTGAGGAGATGGCTCGCAAGAAGCTGCGCGCCGATTCGATCAGGGTCGCGGTGATGCTGATCGTTGACTCAGGCGCACCGATAGAATTCTCGGGAGCCGTGAGCCGCAATGGCTCGATCCCCTGGTCGGAAGATCTGACGCTCGCCAAAGTCGTAGAGCTCGCTCAGCCAAGCGGCTCCGCTGCGATGGAGGCTATTGAGATCACGCAATCGGACGGCAAAGTCGTCTACATCGACTTTGCGCTAGCCTCCGCAGCCAAGCTCCGCCCTGGCGACAAGGTTTTCTTTCCTCGCGCAACCGGGCCGAGCGAGGTCTACATCCTAGGCGCGGTCGCGAGGCCGGGGAGCAAGACGTTTCAGGCCGGGATGACCGCCAAGCAGTTGATCGAGCTTGCCGGCGGGTTTACGGGACACGCCCAACTCGATCAGATCAGGCTGCAGCACGGCGCGGGCGAACCCCAGATCATTGCCTTCGACGATCCTCTCCTCGACAAGCCTCTCACACGCGGCGACATCCTCACGATTCCCCTGGTGAAGAAGGGGCGGTACGTCACCGTCGACGGGATGGTCGTGCGCCCAGGCGCGGTCGAATGGCGCGACGGCATGACGATTCGGGATGCGCTCAAGGCGACCGGCGGTATCAACCTCTTCGCCGGGGGCAAGATCACCGTGCGGCGGGTTGGCGAGGAACCGCACTGGACGAAGTCGTTCGACTACACCGCACTCATCAACAAGCCTGAGTCCGACTTGAAATTGCGGCCATCCGATCTCGTCGTGGTGCTGCCGGGGGCGTTGAAGCCGAGTAAGAAAGATGAGCCGAAGGCCGATAAGCGGCCCCGACAGGTGGTTCCGCCTCGGTGACCAAGTGGGATCGCACGAAGGGGCGGCCGGAGCCGATTGCGGCGCTGAATCGCGTGCGTGAACTAGAGAATGGCGAGCCTCTTGTCAATGTTCTCGAATTTGCTCCGTCGTTGAAGCTGATCCGCGCACAAGTGATCCCGTTCGTACGCCAGCATGTGGCCGAGATGTGCGAAGAGGCGGCTCGGCGGTTGCCGCAGGGCTACTATCTGGGCCTTGTTGAAGGTTGGCGTCCTATAGAGCGACAGCAGCGCATCTGGGATTTCGTTTGGAAGTCGGCCGAGAAAGCCTTTCCGCACCGCGACCACATCGCGTTGCGGCGCACAGTTTGTCGATGGGTCGCGCCGACGGATCAGAAGACGCCGCCAGGCCATTGCACCGGCGCCGCCGTTGATGTCTGGCTCGTGGACAGAAACGGCGAGACGATCGACGTCTCCTCTCCTTTTGATCGCTTTCAAGCCGCGCCTACCCACAGCTACGGCTTGAGCGGCCCTGCGTTCGAGAGCCGGATGCTGCTCGTCGGGGCAATGCAGTCGGTCGGGTTTTCAAACTGTCGCGACGAATGGTGGCACTACAGCTACGGTGATGCCGGCTGGGCGGTTCGCGTCGGGGAGCGGGCGTGCTGCTACGGACTGGTCCATCTGGACCTGTCACTCTACGCGGAACTGGAATTGCTTCACGCGGAGTCGATGAAGGATCGGCCGAGTCCTTTCTGTAAACGCTGAAGCGCGTGCAGTGGCGGGACATTCTTGGCCCGTCTCCGGCGGAGCCGGAGAGGTTTGCTGGACCTCCGGTCCAGTCGGGGACAGGAGTGTCCCCGATATTGCGGAGGATGCGGAACGTCTAGCGCCCGTTTCCTGTTGCTGAGACCAGCACGGGAAGCCGCGAACCCACGGGGGCCGCAGCCTCACTTGAGTACAATTCCAAGCGGATGCAGGATAACGACCAACTGATCCGCGCGGTCCAGGTCGCTACCCGAAAGCTGGCCAGCAGCGGCAAGTTCGACCTACTGCTCAAGGACGTCCTTGCCATCTGTGTCGACGCGGTCGGTGCCTCCGGCGGCACCATCTACGTCCATGAACCCGCATCCAAGCGCCTTCGGTTCCAGCACGTCTTGCCCGAGGAGATCGAGCCGAAGCTGCCGATGAAAGACGTGCCGGATGACTTTGGCATGGCCGGCAAAGCCTTCCAGACCCGCAAGACGCTGGTTGCGGAGTTTCCCGACAAGCCGGAGAGCGAGCGCAACCCGTTCGAGGCTGCTACCGGTGTCACCGTCCGCTCCATGCTTGCCTGCCCTTTGATGATGGAGAACGAGGAGCCGATCGGCGTCGTTCAACTCCTCAATAAGCTCGATGGCTCGTTCACCCAGAGCGACGTCGCCGTCCTCGAAACCGTCGCGGGCGTCTCGACGATGGCTTTCTTGAATTACCGACTGACCGACGAAGCGTCGCGAGCCTCGACCCTGCTCGGCATGGGCAAGGTTAGCCACGATATCGGCAACCTCGCCGCGAGCCTGTACGCGACCCTCTCCTACTCGTCGTTGACGATGGACGGCCTAAAGGAAACGCTCGCTAAAGACCACTGCGGCGAGGAGGCGACCCTCTACGTAGACAGCATCGTCGACATGCATGGAGACCTGCAGAAGTCGATTGACCGCATTGTCGGCTACTCGCGGCTCATCAGCGACCTCTCGGCAGGACGGGCGCTGCGCCCGAACAAGCTCCTCGCCCCCCTTGCCGGGACGATTCAGACGAGCGCCGCCTATCTCGAATCGGAGGGCCGCAAAAACCATGTCGCCCTGAAGTACGAGATCGGACAGGACGCGCCGGCCTTGCTGCATGACGAGCTGTACCTGTTTCGCATCGTGCAGAACCTCGTCGGCAACGCGATCAAGGCGGTCAAAGAAACAGTGCCCGACGATTGGACCGATCGGATGGACCTCGACGACGAGGCCGTTTTGGGCGAGGTGTCGGTTCGGTATTGCTTCCATGGCGGCGAACACGTAATCGAGGTGCACGATACCGGGCCGGGAATGTCGCGCGAAACCGCGGAGAAGATCCTCAGCGGGAATGCAAGATCGCAGTGGGACAAAGGTGGCGGCTCCGGCTGGGGCACCAAGATCGTCTTAGAGTTAGCGGCAACGCACAACGCGAAAGTTAGCATCGACAGCGAGCTCGGAAACGGGTCGACCTTTCGTGTCACCTTCCCGCATGTCGAAGTCGAACAGGCCATGTCGGCATAACCATGAGCAAGCAACGCGGTCCCACCACATTCGGCAAGATCTTCGGCGGTCTTTGGTATCTGATCGTCTGCTTCATCATCCTCGCTGCTGGCAGCCTTTACGGCTGGGCGCGTCGGTCGCCGCTTGTCATGGGTGCGATGAAGGGGCTCTTCTTAGCGCCAAAGCCGACCGAGGCCTTTAGCTCGAACGTCGTGACGTTCTTGATCCTCGGCTGCGACGAGGATTTGTACTACCAGCATCTGTATGTCGCAAAGCACGCGGCGCGCAGCGACATGATGATGGTCGCGCGCATGGATTTTGAGACCAACGAAATCACCGGCGTCAGCATCCCGCGCGACACCTGGTGCAAGTTGCCCGGCTACGACACCCATAAGATCAACGCCTACCATGCTATCGCCAAATTCGGCCAGGAAAACGAGCTGACCCAGCAGGCCGTCGAGCACCTGATCGGGGTGAAGATCGACAAGGTCATTACTATCGATTACCGCGCATTTCAAAAGATGGTGGACATGGTCGGCGGAGTTTCGGTCAGCGTCGCCAAGCAAATGGACTACGACGACAACGCGGGCCAGCTGCACGTGCATTTCAAGCCCGGAAAGCACAAGCTGAACGGCTATGACGCGATGGCTTACGTGCGCTATCGGCACTCGAACAAGGGCAAGGGAGACACAGACTTTGAACGGCAAGCGCGCCAGAAGGACTTGCTCGTCGGGCTAAAGCAAGCCGTCTTCGCGAACTTTACAAACCTGCCTGAGATAGCCGAAGCCTCGAAGGGGATATTCGGCGGCGCGCTGAGCGACGAGCAAATTCTTGCCCTCGCCTTCTTCTCCAAAGGTGTCGGAGAGAAGAAGATCAAGATCGGCACGATCCCGACGGTCGAGGATGGGAATGGGCTTAAAGTCGATGAGGCCAAGCTTCCAAGCGTGCTCGCCCAATACAAGCTGGCGGGCGGTGGATCGCGGGTGTCCCAGCGATAATGGCGGACGCCTACGATCCGGCAGAAAGCGAGGACAAGCGGCGCGCCGGCCAATACATCACGCGCAAGGATATCCGCCTCATCGGCATCGTGCTGCTGATTCTTGCCATCGCGGCATGGCCGCTCTACCTTTATCTCTTGCGACAAACCCACAACGCGCTCTGCGGCCGAAACATGAGAAAGATCGCTTCAGCCCTGCTCAACTACGAGCAGGATTTCGAAGGCCGCCTGCCTTACGCCTACGAGACAGCCGGGTACGGCAGCAACGCGGTCGGTATTCGTGGCGACGGTTACGCCTATACATGGCAGTGGCAGCTCAACCGCTACATTGCCAACTGGGAAGCGTTTACGTGCCCGGCCGCCAAGCCAGGCGAGGAATCACATAGCAGTGATGGTTCCGAGGTGCACAGCAACGACTACGGGATGCTCTGGGGCTACAGCGGCGTCGATGGCTCGACGATTATCGATCCGGGCAGCAAGGTTCTAATCGCCGACAGCTCGAACCGGGGGGCGAACGGCACGTTCGACCCGTCTCCTCTTACGGACCCCGGAGGAAATCCGCTCAAGAACGACGGGTTTCTGCTTGGATTCGACAATGGTAACGAGCGGCCGAATGCTCAGACGAAATTCGCGACGCGCCTTGCTTTCCCAGGTTCAAAGAACGGGAAGTTCGACGAGGAAACGGATTCGCGCCATCCCGGCGGCAATATCCACATAATGTTCGCGGATGGCCATGTTCGCTCTCTGAACGCGAAAGCGGCTCGGGTCAACCAGGTCGGAGACAGCTTTGGCCCGTGGGACGTGCCGAAGCCGACTCGCCACTAGAGCGGATTCTCCGCAGCCAGGCGCAGAAGGAATTCGTAGCACGCGTAATCGTCTTCTGGCGGTGTCGTTCCAACCAGCAAGTGGTGGCCTTCTCGATGGCTCGCGTATCCGCCGGGCTGCACATCCTGGAGGGGGCCGAGCGACTCGATCTCGAGCATGTCGTCTCGTGTGAAGGTCTCGAAGTTGCAGCCGAAATCGGGGTAATCAGCGCCATCCTCACATTGGAAGCGCTTGAAGAAGAAATTGCCGTGGTTCGCGTAGCCCGCGATGCCCTGCTCCACCCTCATGCCGACTTTCTGCGGTTCCTTCTCTGGGGTTTGCCGCAAGCGGATGGTGCGACGTCCCCAGGTCCACCGAAGATCGGCCATATCGGTATACGCCCAGAGGGCGGCTGGCCTTGCTGGCAACAGATGAGTCGGCTGCGCTCCGTACGCATGCTGGGGCCATACGCATTCGCCCCCGAGCGCCATCACCGTGAGCGCCCACGGGGCGAGGCGAACCGCGTAGACGTTGCGGTTATAGATTCGGTGGTCAAGCTCGAAGTGGTCTCCGGACGGCCTGATTCTGATTTCCTTTTGAACCAGCCAAGGCTCCGTCGGCGCGGTAAACACGCTCCATTCACCATCGAGCGTGTGCTCGATCGGATTGTTATCCGGTGTCGTCGTCTTCGGCGGCTCTTCCGGCGCGATCCATAATCGGTGGCCACCGTAGCTCCGATACTCATCGCCACCCGTCTTGCCGAGATCCTTGGCGTACTCCACGAGTTCGTTCGGACCCCCAATTTGCCCGAAGCGGATGATGCGGGGACCGACCTCGAGGGTGACGATCATCTCGAGATCGCCGGCGACGATTCGGGCGCAACGCTCCCAGCCGCCGTAGGGGACGATTTCCATTGCTGCCGAGATTACCGGCTAGAACTTGAACTGGTAATCGACGCGCGCCGTCCAGTTGTTGCGGCGGAAGCCGTCGGCGATCGAGTGCTCATAGCTCACGTTGCCAAGCAGAACGCTGAACACCTGATTCGGCCCGGGGCGCTGATCCCATTGGATGCTGTATCGCTGGGCGGTTTGGTGTCGCTGCGAAGTGTCGTTCTGTTCGACGCCGTAAAAGAGGGTCAGGGTCGAGCGGTACGGATCGTCGGCCTTGACATCCTTGCGATTCGCGAAGGTGGTTCGGAACGTCACGCCGCCCGTGCGCGCAAGCGTCCGGTTCTGATCGTTGATCAATTCATCCCAACTGGCGCCAAAGCTGTGCTCCGTCTTGTAAGGGTTTGGCTGCGTTTTCGGCTTGTAGTCGAGCGACCATCGGTTGCGCCGGTCCGCCAAGGGGAGCGAGCCGAGGAGGACGTCGCCGCGCGGCTGTTCGGGGTTCGTAACGACCGAATTCGTCAGTTCGATGTTCTTCGTCGGCTTAAGCGTGAAGCTCATGTCGCGGATCATGATCTGCTTGCCGTTCGGCAGGGTGCGCAGCTTGTAATACACGCTGCCGCGCAGCCAGCGCTTTTCGCCCTGGTCGGTCTTAAACAGGAACACGCGGTCGATGCCGCGCTGGCCATCCTGGGCGACTTGACTGCGGTAGTTAAACCCAAGGGTGTTCGAGCCGATTTTGCCAGCAAAATCGAGGACCTTGTTCTCCCGAATCCATCGCGCCCGATCGGACGCGGTGTCGGCGCCGATGTTGAGGCAAACCTGTTTGAGGAAGCCGAGGTTCAGCGGTTTGACCGTCGAAATGCCGAACTTGGTGGCGGACTGAGCGCGGTGGTCCTGATCCCAGCTATTGAGGCTTGCAAAGGAATCGGCGATCTTAAACCCGCCCAACTCGCCGCCGCTCAGGGTGGTCTGCGACTGCATCGTTCCCATATCGCCATTGAGCTGGCGCGCGTAGCCGTAGTTCAATCGAAGGCCGCGGCCAAAGTCGATCCAGAAACCGTAATTCCGCTTCTTTTCGTCGTGGTCGCTTCCCTGACGGTCGATGTGGACATCCGACACGCTCACGCCGGCTCGCTTCGTGATATTCGTGCTGACGGTGTTGGAGCTGATGTTCTCTTTGTCGCCGTTATCGAAGCTAGTTCGGGTCTGCTCGGTTCGCAGACTCGTCTTGTTGTCGATCTGCGTTTCGTAGGCGAGGAAATTCTTAACCGAGCTAGGCTGCTGCGTGGTGGACCCGTCGAAATTCTGTTTCTCGTGAATGTAAGCGATCTTGCCCATTCGCCCGAAGTCTTTCGAGAAGGAGAATCGGTCGACCAAATTCGCGAAGAGGACTGAGTCGGGCGAATCCCATTTGTTTTCGTAATGGAAGTATTGAACTTCCGATTTGCCGTCCGGCTTCCAGGTCAGCAACAGGTTGCGTAGCCGCTTCTGCTGGCTTAACGCGTCGGAGTCGGCAT
>JBBREM010000079.1:0-11045 GCA_038202925.1 Fimbriimonadales bacterium
AGCCAGCCTGCCTAAGCTCGACGGTAACCGGCGTACCTGCCACCGCTCCCGAGCTGTAATTCTGCAGCGTAACCTGGCCGGAGACGAGGGCCATGTAAGGCGCGACCAGAATTTGGTAGCTCCAGGACGGCAGAACGGCCGCGCTGGCTGCCCAGAACCCGACGTTGTCATCGTTCGGGTTGCTGTCCGTGGTCAGCCAACCGGCGATCTGCATCGGATTCGCGAGAATGATCTGGACCGATGGCGCGTTGGTCTTCCAGGTAGATGTTCCGCCCAGCAGCCCAAACCGGCCTGCAATCACCGGCGGGGAGGGAGGGATGATCCAGCCTCCGGTTGGAAAAGTGCCACACACCGACCCGGCAAACCACTCGACGGAATCCCAGGACGTCGCGCTGTCGTGCATGGACGATAGAAACACGGGCTTGAACGCTTCTCCGGGACGATTTCCATCCAGAGTCACCGTGCCCGTCAACGTTGCCGAGACCGACGCAGTGATGGAGCGGTCGCGGGGAGGCGAGACGGTGATCGTCTCGTGGATGCTCATGCCGTTTGATTGGCCATCCACGGTCAGGATCAGATTGGGACCGGCAATGGCGGCCGACGCGCTTACCGGAAAGCCCTGGTATAGCCGGCCTCCCGACCAATAGGAAGGCATTGTGTCGATCGAGGTCCCCCAGCCGGAAGTTGGCCCGTAGTTCATACGTAAGTAGCTCGAAGGGAGATCGAGGACGCCATATTGGGGAGAGTTAGAGGCTGTTCCATAGTTGAACTGCAACTGCGAATTAACCACTGAGGTGGACCACTGGTCGGCGCAGGCTTGGGTTTGGATACCTAATGCCAGCGCAATTATCAAGGCAATCGAATTGGGACGCATGATTACCACCGAGGCGGCCCTTATTCTACGCCCCGATCGGAAGACTCGCGCTGAATCGGTTCTTCTATCGTGCGTATACTCCAAGAGATGATCGGGCTCATGCTCGCTTTTTCGCTGACTGTCTCTCCGTTGACCGGGCAGGCGCTGATGGACGACGTGTCGAAACGGGCAGTGCAGTACTTCTGGGAGCAGTCGAATCCGCTGACCGGCCTCGCGAAGGACCGCGCCAGCAACTCGAAAGCAATCGACGATCACGACGTAGCCAGCGTTGCGGCTACCGGCTACGCGTTGGCCGCCTACGCGGTGGGTTCCGAGCGAGGTTGGCTCCCCAAAGCTAAGGCCCGCGACCGCACCCGAATGACATTGCGGTGGCTCAAGACCAAAGCCCTGAAAGAGCGCGGATGGTTCTATCACTTTATCAATTGGAAGACCGGCGAACGAATCTGGAAGAGCGAGGCATCCTCGATCGACACCTGCCTGCTTCTGGCTGGCGCGATCATCGCTGATTCTGAATTCAAGGATGCCGAGATTTCCGCCCTTGTGAAGAGCATCGCCCACGACATCGATTGGAACTGGATGCTTACTGATGGAGGTGCTAAGCCCGGCAAGTTGACACTATGCATGGGCTGGCATCCCGAAACCGGTTTCATCAAGGCGCGATGGAACGAGTATTACGAGGCCACCTTCCTCGTGATCCTGATGCTTGGTGCTGACAAGGACATCCCCGCGAGCGCGGCATGGGAGGCAATCAAGCGCCAGGTGCTGACCTATCATGGGATCGAGGTTTTGACCGGCGGACCGATCTTCATGCATCAGATGAGCCAGCAATTTCTGGACTTCTCGGGCCAACGCGATCTGCTCGGCTACGACTATTGGGTGGAGGGCCGAAATTCGTGCCTGGCAAATCGCCAATATTGCATCGACAATCCGAAGCAGTTCAAGGGTTTCGGACCGAATTTTTGGGGGCTCAACGCGGGAGACGCGCCATCCGGCTATGTCGGCAACGGCGCGCCGCGAGCGGACGGAGTAGCCGGCGACGATGGAACGGTCTCGCCGACGGGAGCGCTCGCATCAGTGCTCTACATCCCTGAGATCGCGAAGTCCACCGCCGACTACCTCCGAACCAATTACTCGAGCGGCTACGGCAAATACGGCTTCAGCAATGGTATCAATCCCACGCTCAACTGGTTCAGCCCGGATGTCATCGGGATCGACCTTGGTATGGCGATGCTCAGCATCGAGGACGCCCGAGACCATCTGCCCCAGCGGCTGAGCCTGAGGAACCCAATCTACCAACGCGGGATGAAGCGAGCCGGCTTCCACAAGACGAACGAGGGACCGCTGGATAGGAGATCACTGCGGGTTCAGCCAACGGGCCGATGACTGGGCCCAGGCCTGTCCTTACCCAAAGTGCTCGCCTGCAGTCCTCACCTAACGAGCGGCTAGTCGGCAGGAGGTGCCGTGGAGCCCCGCACGTCGATCACGGTTCGAAAGATCTCCTGCCGCTCGTTGATTGGCTCCTTGCGAATCACCTTCACCAGCATCTGGGTGGCCGCGCGGGCCATTTCCACGACCGGCTGACGAATGCTGGTCAACGGGGGGTGAGAGTGCTCGCAAGCCTCTAATGAGTCGAAGCCGACAATGGATAGCTGCTGCGGCACCATTATCCCGAGTTTGGTGGCAATCCGGCAAGCCAGAAACGCGAACTCATCGGAAAAGCAGAATATTCCGGTTGGCCGATCCGGCGACCGCAAGTAGTCCTCGATCGCCTCGGCTTCCGAGGCGGCGACGGGATGGAGAAGATGCCGCTCGTCAAGAACGACGCCTCGCTCCTTCAGCGCATCCCGAAATCCCTTGAGGCGCTCCATCGCACTGGTTGACCGCGGGCTGCCGCACAGCATCCCAACCCGACGATGCCCGAGGCCCAAGAGGTGCTCAGCCGCCAGCCGCCCCCCGTGGACATTATCAGCGTCCACGAAGGCCACCGTAGGGTCGGTGGAGCGCGTGAAGAAGAGAACGCAAGGAAACCCTTGCCTGATCAGCAAGTCGAGCGCTTCATCGTGAGCGTCACGCAAGATCAGGACACCGTCGACTCGGCCATCGGTTAGGGCGGCCACCTCGGCTAGTGCATCGAGGACGGGCTTGGTGTGGAGCATCAGGTCGTAGCCCGCCGAGACGGCCTCTTGGCTAACTCCCAGCATGACGTCCGTGGTGAAGTCGGACCGGGATGCGAAGTAGGGGGCGAATTGGAACACGACCCCCAGCGTGTCGGACCGCTTCGTCACCATGCTGCGGGCAATGGCACTTGGTGTGTATCGAAGCTCCTTGGCCACCCGCAAAACCCGCTCTCGCGTCTTCTCGCTGATCCGAGCCGTTTCGCCTTGCCCATTCAGAACATAGCTGACGGTGACCTTGCTAACACCCGCTTCTCGGGCCACGTCCTTGATGGTTACGCGCTTATGCATCGTTGTCGGTGGAAGCAGTTCAGCCATTGTCTATCGCGGCCTCAGGACCGCCGCACCCGAACCTGATGGCACGCGCCTTGCCCGGTGGAGAGCAACATGTTATCCTGGCAAATTTCCGCCGTCGGCGAAGTCATTCCGATATTCGGACCCGAACCCTCAACGTGGATGTCGAAGCGATCGCCGCGAAACTTTCGACTTAGGCCGAAATCTCCCATATCGTTATCTGGCGGGTTCACGAGCAAGCCCTCTCGGGTCGCTCGAACTCCGCATATCCAATCGTAGGCAACTCTCAGCATCCAAGCTGACGAGCCGGTGTACCAGGTCCACCCTGCCCGACCCTCGTTCGGCGAGTCCGGGCCGTCGACATTGCCCGGCATCACATAGGGCTCGGCGGCGTACATCTCATGATCCGGTTTGCCGGAGGGCAGCATGCCGCGGTACAAATCCAAAGCCAACTGTGCGTCGCCCCGCATCGCCAGAGCTTGGACCGCCCAAGTCGACGCGTGGCTGTAGACTCCACCGTTCTCCCGAGAGCCGGGCGCATAGCGCGTGATGTAACCCACCCACGGGTCCACGTGGCTGTAGGCCGGCTGGAGAAGCAAGGCTCCGTACGGCTTGATGAGTCGTTCCTTGGCCGCGTTCAAGGCCTTTCGCGCTCGGTCTTCGGGGGCAATTCCTGTGATGACGGCCCAGGTTTGGGGGTTCAGGAATATCTGGCCCGAGGTGTTCTCGTGGCTGCCCAGCGGCCGCCCATCATCGCAGGTTCCCTCGAGGTACCACTCGCCGTCCCAACCGAATTCGTTGACCGCCGATCGAAGCTCTTCTGCAGATTGGGCAAAGGATTTCGCGAGATCGGAGAGGCCAATTTCGGGCAGAATTGTCGCCCAACGCCGAAGAATGTCGAACAAGAACATGCCAACCCACACGCTCTCACCCGTACCATCCAAACCTGCATGGCTGAGCCCATCGTTCCAGTCTCCGGCAAGGATTAATGGCAGACCCCGTGGGCTTCGGCGGTCAAGGCTCCTTTGAATACCGCGCAGGCAATGATCGAGCCAAGATGCCCTCTCGCCCGGTGCTTGAGTCACCCAATTCAGGTAGGCGCACTCGGTGTCGAGGACGCTTAGGTCAGCCGTCTCGTCAAGGTATGCCAGTGTTCCGAAAGCGAGCCAGAGGCAGGTGTCGCTATGCTTGCTCTCGGCATAGATCGAAGTCCCCGGATGCCACCAGTGTCGGACCCCGCCATCCTCGTAGGTTGCCTCGGCGTGGATGAGCAACTGCTTCTTCGTTTGATCGGGTTCGATGGGCAACAGAGCTAGGGAGTCCTGCAGTTGATCCCTAAACCCGTAGGCACCACCCTGCTGATAGTAGGCACAACGGGCGGTCATCCGACTGGCGATAGTCTGATAGGGTAGCCAGTAATTGACCATGACGTCGATGGCCGGGGCACCGGTCTTGAGCGTCGTCGCTTGGCAAATCTTCTCCCAATGCTGCTTGACTTCCTGCAGCGCCCGTTCGCTTTCTTCCAGCGAGTACTTTGCCGCCAGTCGCAATGCGTCAGTCGAATCCTCAGTCGCTCCCAGAGTCAGTGTGAAGGACACTGCTTGCCCGGGTTCCAACACCAAGTCACCCATGGCAGAGGCAATCGGGTCTTCCCATCGCCCATTGCCCGGCTTCGGCCCATCGAACAAAGCAGCCGGCGACTCGAGACGCGCCGGACGTCCGAGGAAGTCGGCCTTCCCCGATGTCCAACCGGCAATATCGACACCGTTGACCGAGTGGAAAGCGATGATCGGCGGGCTTGGGGCGGTGCGCTCGTTCTCGATCAAGCCCGCGTGCTTCCAAGCCAGTTGAGTCGTACCGACCGTCCGCGTCTCGATGAACAAGCGGTGGAATTCGCGGTGAACATCCCCCGCCGACCCCAGATGCCAGTCCACGTACGAGGCGAAACGAATCCGACGCTGGCGCGCCGTGTTGTTCCGAAGTCGAAGAATCCAAACCTCGCAGCTATCGGCCCGCGGAACGAAAACTGTACACTCGCTCTCGATGCCGTTCACTTCGCGCGTGAAGATGGTGTATCCCGGGCCGTGTCGCACTTGATCGACGCTGGCGTCCACCAGAGTAGGTTGAAGCGTCGTGGACCAAACGTCGCCGGTGTCCAGATCGCGCAGATAGACAAAGCGACCCTGGCGATCCTCCACCAAATCCTGATTCCACCGGCTCAAGCGGAAAAGTTGGCAATTCTCGAACCAAGAAAACCCAGCGCCGGCTTGGCTGAGAACGAGCCCATACCTTTCGTTCGCCAGAACATTCGTCCAAGGAGTCGGAGTCCGAGGATCGGTGATGAGAAATTCGCGGCCTCCATTCTCGAAGCGCCCGAACTCTCCAGCGCACAACGCCACTGACGGTGAGGTCGAATCGAGGAGAGTGGCCATGAGATGGGCCGCCGAAGCTGGCGAGACCCGATTCAGGCTCCCCAGAATGGAATACTCAGGAAGGATGAACCGTTTCAGCATTATACTCGTAGCAAGCGATGAGAGAGGAAAATGGCAAGCACCGGAAACGTGTGTTAGACTAGTTGATGAATCGGTTCAGCAAGACTTGAACATGATCCCCTTGGCGCCAAAGTAGGCGTCTCAGTTATGACAAGACGGTGCATTCTTATGAAGAATCGGTTCGCATTCACGCTTATTGAGCTGTTGGTGGTTATTGCGATCATCGCAATCCTGGCCGCCATCCTCTTCCCGGTGTTCGCTACTGCGAAAATGGCCGCCAAGACGACGGTGGCGCTCTCGAACATGAAGCAGCTCGGCATCTCGATGGCTCTGTACTCCGCTGACGCGGATGACTATCGGGTGCCCCGAACAGTGCAGGACTATCCAGCTGGGGGCGGCCAGGTCACGAACGAATACAATTGGAAGCAGTTGATCGCACCCTACACGAAGAGCCAGGACATTTGGAAAGATCCGGTGAATCCGGCCTCAAAGTTCATCGATCTCCACTCCGACCCGGCGACGCGAACCTTCTACAACTGGAACCCCACAATCGTGGCCCCCAACCTTACGTTCAACCGAGGTTACGCGCTCGCTAACATCTTCGTCAGTGGTGCCTTCGCCGATAACAAGGCGATCTCCATCACCAGCCTGAACAATCCTTCCGACACCATGAACATCCTCGAGACGAAGGATTACTTCGAAGACATGGGTCCCTACGTTGCCTGGCGGCAGAATGTGGACCAAGATACAAACCTCGGAGCCGCAAACCCGGTCACGGGGCTGCAATGGAACTGGGGTGGCGACAAGTGGGGCAACAAGGCGATGGTTGTCAACTTCGCCGACACCCACGCCAAGCGCCTTGCCTTCAGCACAATGTGCGGCAAGTCGTTCATGACCAAGGCCCCCGGTTCGTCGGAGACGGACTATTGGGGACTGTCCGGCAACGAGCAGACAAACTTCTCTTGGGCGAACGCGGTGTGCACCACCCTGCCGGCGCAATTCCGCTAGTGGAACATCCTTTTGCCTCGACGAGTCTGATCGCCGAGGCTCAATCCTTCTGAAAATGCGTCCAATTCAAGCCTTCCTATTCGTTGCCAGTCTGCTTCTCCTTGGGACAGCGACGACCGGATGCCACAGCGACCCCGCGCCCAACCCGGTCGTGGAGAAAGGACGCCTCGATAAGCTCACGGCAATCCGCGATCTCTACGATAAGAACGGCGGCAACTATGATTCGATGAGCAGTGACGACAAAGCAACCCTGCTGAAGCTGTGCGACGGAGACCAGAAGAAGGCCGACGTCACGTGGGCAGCCATGAAGAATGGCCCCGGCGCAAAGGCAACCTCGCCCGGCGGCTAGATTCGGGAGTCGTGTGCAATGAGGGTCAGGCACTCCATCGGAGCCCTCACGACGCGGGCAGCTACGATCTTCATTCAGTGCGCCTTGGCCACCACCTTTGCGAGAGCCGAACCGGTTACTATCCGGTTCGCCTGCCATGAAGGCAACGAGGGGCTCGGGATCCTCAAGAGTCTGGCCCACGACTTCGAAGCCACCCACCCGAACATTCGGATCAGGATCGAGAATAACGCCGATTACGGCAGCTACGGCCAGAAGCTCCTAGCCGAATTCGCCGCCGATGACGCGCCCGATGTGGCGGCTCTCGGCAACGAAGATTTCGTGCAATTCGCCCGACGCGGAGCCCTTGTCGCCCTCGATCCCCTCATCGCGGTGACCCCCTCGGTCCACCTGGCCGACTATTATCCGCAAATAATCCAAGCCCATCGCTTCCAAGGCAAGCTTTACGTCCTCCCCCGAGACATCGCCCCAAAAGGTATCATCTACTACAATAAGCGGCTCTTCGCCGAGGCCGGAATCCCTCCCCCGGATGGCACCTGGACGTGGGACTTCAAGGTCCGCCCCGAACTGAAAGAGAAGGACTTCCTCTGGGTTCTCCAAAAGCTCACGAAGGTCGGCCCCGACGGCCGCCCTACCCAGTGGGGAATCGCGCCCGGCTGGCCAGAGCTTCTGCCGACAACCTTCGCCGTCTCCACCGGTGCGCGCTACGTCGACGACTACGAGAACCCAACTCGCATCCTATTCGACCAGAGGAAGATGGTTCGCGCCTTTGAACTCTACGACGAGCTCGCGAATCACCTCCACTGGATGCCAAATAGCGTCGACATCACGTCTGTTCTCCAAACCAATTCGCGCGCCCTCTTCGAGCAGCAGAAGGTAGCGATGTTTCTCTCCGGCATCTGGGAAGTGCCCGGACTCCGGGGGTCGCTCGTCCCCGGTCGCCCGAACTTCTTCGAGTGGGACATTGCGCGATTTCCCGCCTACAAAGACGGCAAGTTGATCCTGACCTCCGGCGGCTCGGGGTACGCGATCATGGCGTCCTCGGCCCACCCGAAGGAAGCCTGGGAACTGCTTCAGTATTTCTCCGGCCCTCCTGGCATGAGGGCACTCGCCGCCGCCGGGCTCTCCCAACCCGCCATCCGGTCGATCGCCCTTTCCGACGCATGGCTGCCTGGACCGAACACTCCGGCGGCAATGCGCTACCCCATGAACCGAATCGTCACCGACCAGGAGGCCCAGGATGTCGAATTTGAACCCACCTCCGATCTCTGGACCAGCGTCCACGGCCTGTTGGCGAGCAAACTCGAGGCGATCTACGCGGGAACCGCCAAGCCGGAAACCGCGCTCCGCGAGGGCACAAAGCTCGCCCAAGATCGTCTAGACACCCTGCGAAAGGACGAACATCTGCCTCCATTCCAGTGGGTCCCCGGTCTGATCGTCGGAGTTTTCATTGCCGCCGGCCTGGTTGCCTGGGTCTATTTTCCCGAGCGAAAGCTCCGACAAACGGCAAGACAAAAACTTGAGCAGAAAGCCGCCCTCAAATTCCTAACTCCCTGGCTAATCGGCCTGGTTGTGTTCACCCTCGGTCCGATGATCCTCAGTCTCCTGATGAGCTTTGCCGACTGGGACATCATCCGCCCCGCCAAGTGGCGCGGAGCCGGCAACTACGTCGAAGCCCTGACCACTGACCCGCGGTTCTTCGTTTCCCTGAAAGTCACCTTCGTCTACGTCGCCGTCGCAGTTCCCCTGGGCC
The DNA here is from genome assembly GCA_038202925.1 of Fimbriimonadales bacterium. Lineage (GTDB taxonomy): Bacteria > Armatimonadota > Fimbriimonadia > Fimbriimonadales > Fimbriimonadaceae > JAEVZK01. The sequence goes on from JBBREM010000079.1 coordinate 8,942, forward strand.
TGATCGGCTCTCTGGGCCTGGCCCTGCTATTGAACCAACGGGTTAAGGGCATGCCCGTCTACCGCACGATCTTCTATTTGCCGACCCTGGCGAGTCTCGTCGCCGCATCCCTAATCTGGCAGAAGATATTTCAACCCGAAGGCGGCATCCTCAACACCATTATCTACGGCTCGGACGGGAAAGGCAACTTCCTCGGCATCGCCCACTTTCTTGGCCACTACGCCAAGCCGGGTGAACCGGTTAACTGGCTCGGCAATGAGCACACCGCGCTGCCGGCTCTGATTCTCATGTCCCTGTGGGGCATCGGCGGCGGCATGATTATCCTGCTCGCCGGACTGCAAGGCGTCCCCGAATTCTATTACGAAGCCGCCAACCTCGATGGGGCCAGCGCCTGGCGACGCTTTCAAGCCGTGACTTGGCCGCTCATCACCCCCGCCGTCTTCTTCACCCTCATCACCGGCATCATCGGCAGCCTGCAGGTCTTCACCCAGGCGTTCGTGATGACCAGTGGCGGGCCGGAAGACGCCACCCGGTTCTACATGCTGCACCTCTACGATCAAGCCTTCCAATCCCTGCGGATGGGCTACGCGTCGGCCTTGGCCTGGGTCCTGTTCCTGATCATCCTGGTGCTAACCCTCGTCCAATTCAAGCTGAGTAAGTGGGTGTATTACGAGGGCGAGAAGCCATGAGACTCCAATCGCAGACGGCAAAGACGATCGTTATCGCCGTTCTGATCGCCGGCTCATTGGTGATGCTCGTGCCGTTCTACTTGATGGTCTCGATGGCGCTCAAGAACCCGAACGAGATTGCCACGACGTCAGCCTGGTCCTGGCCCGCCCACCCGACCCTCGCGAACTTCCGCGAAGTCCTGGCGAACCCCAATGCCAGCTTCGGCATGTTCTTCCGCAACTCCCTCTTCATTGCCATCATCGCGACACTTGGCGTCCTTCTGTCGTCGGGCCTTGCCGCCTTCGCCTTTGCCCGACTCCAATTCCGCGGCCGCGATCGCTGGTTCCTGGTGCTCCTATCGACGATGATGCTGCCGGGCATCGTTACGATGATCCCCACCTACATCCTCTTCAAATACCTGCACTGGGTGGACACCTTCATGCCACTGACTGTGCCCGCGTTCTTCGGCGGGGGAGCCTTCAACATCTTCCTCCTCCGGCAATTCTTCCTCTCGATGCCGCGCGAGATGGATGAGGCGGCCTTTCTCGACGGCGCAAGCTACTCGGCGATCTTCTGGCGGCTGACCGTCCCCAATTCCGGGGCGGCGTTCGCCACAGTCGGAGTCTTCACCTTTATCGGCAGTTGGCGCGACTTCCTCGGCCCCTTGCTCTACCTCAACGACCCCGAAAAGCAAACATTGGAGATGGGACTGCGAACTTACCAAACCCTCAACAACACGCAGTGGCATCTCCTTATGGCAGCCTCCGCGCTCGTCATGCTCCCGTTGATCATCATCTTCTTCCTTGGCCAGCGCTACTTTATCCGTGGCATCGTCATGACCGGCGGGAAGTAGACCCACAAAATGGCACGTACTATTACTAGGTCTTGCAATTCCGTCGGTTATTTCTATCAAAAATGCAGCAATAATCAATCGCTGGAATCCTTTTCAGCAATCTTTTGTTTAGTTTTCATTGGAGAAGAATATGAAACTGTTGCTAACAACAGCACTTGCGGGCGGACTCGCTGCCTTTGCCGCTGCCCAACTGCCACCGCCCATGACCGGCGTTAAGTCGACCACCGTATTCAAGAACGACGCGGCTTCGACGTTCACCCCGACGATTAATTACCCGGCCAGCATCACCTACGATGACCAAGGTCTTACGAATGCGGGGGCAAACCGATTTGCCTGGGCGCTGTCTGCGGACGGGGGACTTAACGCCTACAAGTTCACCCCCAACAGCTTTTTTCAGCTGAAGTTTACACTGACATTGACGGGCACCCCAATTTCTCCCCGAAAGGAAGCTGGGTTCCTGATTGACGACATCGGATCCGGCATCGGTCAATCCTATTACATTGTCAACACCGACGCCCATGAGGTCGTGGCATTCGGAGGTCCGTTCTATGCGTTTCCTGCAACGTACAACAGCGGCACCTC
>JBBREM010000080.1:0-11024 GCA_038202925.1 Fimbriimonadales bacterium
GGCAGGATTCAACAACGGCTCCAGCTCTCTCAAGATAGGCGGTCAACGCCGCAATGACCGCGCCCGCTCCAGGAACGTCGACGACTGCCGACGTCAGGGCCGGCGGGTCGTCGGTTTCGATGGTGTTATCGCATCCATGTCGCTCAAAGATATCAATGTAGATCGACCAATCTGGTGGCGGTGCGGCCAAGATCGCCTTAACCTCGATCCAGCTCATTTTTTCTTGCCAAATAGACTGCCAAGAAGCCCCTTGGGTTCGTTGGGCAGCTTCTCGCCGCTAACCTCTGCCAGCTCGCGAATCAATTTGGCCTGCGCCTCGCTGAGTTTCGTGGGCACCTTTACCGTCGCCTGCACGACCAGATCGCCCCGCTTCCCGCCATGGAGCGGAGGCATACCAAATCCGCGGGAGACGATTCGCGTTCCCGGTTGTGTACCCGGCTGGATATCGAAGGGCACCTTCTCGTCGACGCCCTCGATCTCAATGCTATCCCCTAAGGTCGCTTGGGCGAAAGTCAAGTCCAAAGAGGTGTAAAGCGTCGTGCCCTGGCGCTCAAACCGGCGATCCCTTACGACGCGGATCGACACATACAGGTCTCCCGGACGCCCGCCCAAGATGCCGTCGCTTCCCTGCCCCGGCACATGCATCGTTTGGCCGTCATCGACGCCGGCCGGCACGTTGAGCATCACCTTTGCATCGGCGGGCAGCACCGCCTGGCCCTTGCACTTGTGGCATGGGTTCTTGATCGTCGCCCCCGCCCCTCCGCAGGTTGGGCACGTCGTACTGGTGCGTACCTGTCCGATAAACGTATTGCGCACCTGGCCGACCGCGCCTTGCCCTTTGCACGTCGGGCAAGTCTCGGGCTGCCCGCCGCCCTCGGAGCCGGTGCCGCCGCAAGCGTCGCACTCCTCCATGCGGCCGACCAGGATCTCGCGCTGAAACCCGGTTAGCACTTCTTTGAGGGTGAGCTGGATGCTGGTTTGGATATCCTCGCCATCCCGCGCAAATCCACGACGATTCTGTGCGCCGGCGGGTCCGCCTCCGAAGAACATGTCGAAGAGGTCGGTGAAGTTGCCGACGCCACCGCTGAAAAATGGGTCTTGGGGCTGGTCGTCGAGAGAGCCGTATTGATCGAATCGCGCCCGTCGATCTGCGTCGGACAGCACTTGATAAGCGCTGCCGATTTCCTTGAACTTCTCTTCGGCCTCGGCATCACCCGGATTTACATCGGGATGGTAGCGACGCGCAAGCCGGCGGTACGCCGCCTTAATCTCGTCGACGGCGGCGGTGCGGGAAACCCCAAGGACCTCGTAGGGATCTCGCTGAGACATCGACTATGCTTCGGTGTCTTCCGATTCTTCCTCAGAAGATTCTTGTTCGGCGATGTCACTGAGCGAGAGGGTGTCCTCTTCGGGCGTTGCGACTTCCTCATGCTCCTCTTCTTCGCCGACAAGGTCGGAGAGGGAGACGGCTTCGGGATCGTGCTCTTCAGCCTCGTGCTCGTCCTCGCCCAATGCGGTTCCCGTCACGAGCGCGGCTTCGGTTTCATCAAGGGCGGGAAGAAGCATGCCATGCTCCCCTGGGAGGCCGTCCTCGGTGAGAATCACGGTTTCCTGAATCTCAAAGGCTTCCTGCTCGGGGCTCGGCATGATCGGCTTGATCTTGCCGGCGGCGATTTCAGCCAGCGCGATCGTCAAAGGGTGATTCGATTCGATCTGGACAAGAGGAGGCGCACCCTCGCGCAACTGCTTCGCCCGCTTGGCGGCCAGGTTCGAAAGCACAAACTTTCCGGGCAGAAAATCATTGAGGATGTCAGGAGAGTGCAGCATAAGCGGTCGAGGGGATAGCCAAATATTGTAGCACAAATGGGTGTTGGGTGTTGGGTGTTGGGTGTTGGGTGTTGGGTGTTGGGTGTTGGGTGTTGGGTGATGGGTGTTGGGTGTTGGGAGACTGGTCCCGCACAACCTACAAGGAATCACGAATCACGAATCACGACCACGACCCACGACCCACGACCCACTTGTACTAAGCTATCATTCGCATGCGCCGATTACTCTTTGCCCTGCTCCCACTGATCGCCGTCGCCCACGCCCAGGACCGCCTCCAGTACATGCCCCGCTACGACCGCTACGAAAAACTGCGTCGAGATATCGCCGGCTCGATCGTGCGTGGCGATCTGAACGCGCGCTGGGCTGAAGACTCCAAGGCCATTCGCTACCTACGCAGCGGCAAGTGGTATCGCCTTGATCTAGCAAGCGGCAAGGAAACCGAGGACCCCAACGGCGCCCCCGGTGGAACGCAGACCCCGACGCGGCCACGCCGAAACCCAGATCGCGGCCGGCAGTTCGACACCGCCTACAGCGCCGATGGCAAGCTCAAATCGGTCTGCCGGGATCGAAACGTGTTCATCTCCGACGCGGATGGCAAGAACGAAGTCCAGGTTACGACCGATGGCGGCGTCGCCAACCGGGTGAAGAACGGCGTCGCCAGCTGGGTCTATGGCGAAGAGCTCGACCAACGCGAAGCGATGTTCTGGGCTCCCGATGGCAAGCGTCTGGCCTTCTTCCGATTCGACGAGACTCCGGTCCCCGACTACTACCTCCAGATGGAGCAGGTGAAGCTTCAAGACAAGCTCGACACCGAGGCCTACCCGAAGGCCGGCGTGCCCAACCCGCTCGTGGAGCTGATGGTGTACGACCTTGCGACCAAGCAAACTCAGAAGCTTGACGTGCGATTCGGCGATCCGTCGCTCGCCGAATACGTCTACGACGTGCGCTGGTCTCAAACCGGCGACGAGCTCTGGTTCAACCGAACCAATCGCAAGCAGAACACGCTCGAATGGTGCGCCTGGAGCCCGGCGACCAACAAATCACGAGTTTTCCTGCGCGAAGAGAACCCGAATGGCTGGCGCGACAATCACTGGAACGTAACCTGGCTGCCCGGCAACAAACAGTTCCTGCTCATCAGCGAGCGCACCGGCTTCTACAACATTTATCTCTATGGCGCGGACGGCAAGCTCGCCCGCCAGGTCACCAACCACCCGTTCGAAGTCGCGAACATCGTCAAGACTGACGACAAGCAGATTTGGTACATGGCGCGCGATGGCGATACGCCGTATCGCCTCCAACTCCACCGAGTCGGGCTAGACGGCAAGGGCGAGAAGCGGCTTACCGATCCCAAACTAAGCCACCGCGTGCAGATGTCGCCGGATGGCAAGGGCTTCGTCGATGTGGCCGAGTCGCTCGACACGCCGCCCACGACCACCCTGCGCGACGCCAATTGCAAGCTGGTCAAGGAGCTCGCGACGAGCGATCTTACCAAGTGGAACACCCTCGGGCTCAAGAAACTCGAGCAGTTCACCTTCACCGCCGCAGATGGCAAGACCAAGTGCTACGGCTACCTCGAATTCCCCACCGACTTCGATCCCGCTAAGAAGTACCCGCTACTCGTAAGCGTCTACGGCGGCCCAGAATCCGGCATGGGTGTCGAGCGCTTCCAGACGCCGAACGCGATCACGGAGATGGGCTTCATCTCGGCGTGGATCGATGGGCGCGGCACCAGCGGACGCGGCCGAGACTTCCGGCAGTCGGTCTATCGCAAGCTTGGAATCGTCGAGATCGACGACCAGGCAGCGGGTGTGAAAGAGCTCGCTAAGCGCCCTTACATCGACGGCCAGCGAGTAGGAATTTACGGCACTTCCTACGGAGGCTACAGCTCGCTCATGTGCCTTCTGAGATACCCAGACGTTTTCGCCGCCGCCTCCTCCAGTTCGCCGGTCACCGACTGGCGCAACTACGACACGATCTACACCGAGCGCTACATGTATACGCCGCAGGACAACGAAGAAGGCTACAAGAACGGGTCGGCGATGACCTACGCGAAGGACATCAAAGGCCGCCTGCTGCTCTACTGGGGCACCTCCGACAACAACGTGCATCCCTCAAACGCACTGCAGCTCATACGCGAGTTCGGGACTCGCGGAAAGAGCCTTGAAATCATGGTCGGCCCCGACCAGGGCCACTCGGGCGTGAATGGCACCCGCATGTGGGAGTTCTTCGTCCAGCACCTCATCCTCGCCGCGCCAAACGACCCGCTTAAGTTTGTGTGGGCGCCACAGCCAAAGAAATAACCGTGGCGGGGACATTCCTGTCCCCGTTCGGCCCCTACTCCCGCGGCAAGCCGCGGAACGTATCCACCCACTCCCCATCCCCCGCGCCCTCGCTGAAAAGCTCCGTCTTCCCAAAGGCGATGCGCTCCTCCGCCGTTTCCTTCGCATTCTCCATCCCGGCGATGAAGATTTTGTTCTTGCCGAAGCGGTTGTTCATCTTGTCGACAGCGTGGCTGAGCAGCGAGCGGTCGAACGTCTGGTCGAACAACGACGGCGTGACCTCCTCGGCCAGCGATAGCTTTGTAAACGTCACCGCCACCTGCTTCGGAGACTCGAAATTCGCGTTGGGCCACTCCCGCAGGAAGAACTCGTTCAGGGTCATGCTGTCCTGTGTTGCCGGCAGCTTGATACGCTGGCTCCAGCTCTTCTTGAAGCCGGTCACGCTGACGATCATCTCCTCGGTCCACAGCTTGTCCTTCCTTAGCCTCGCTGAAGCCTTCTGTACCAGCCGCAGCAAGACCTCGCGGCACCCGTCGGTGGTCCGCAGGTCCGGGGCGAGCACGTGCGAGTTGCCAAGCGATTTCGGCATATCCCCAGGCGTGCTTCCGAAATGCTCGGGCGTCGCGACGTCGATGCCCCGCAGCAGATACCACCACCGCTCGCCGACAATCGATCCGAATGCGCGGGCAAGGTGCTCCTTCGAAGCCGCGCACATCTCCTCCGAAGTGAATATCCCCGCCGCATTCAGCCGCACCTCCATCCGCTTGTTGATGCCCGGAAAATCGGTCACACCGAGACGGTGAAGAGCTTGCGGCAAATCGTCGGCCTGCAAAATCACCAATCCGTCCGGCTTCTGCAGTTCCGTCCCAACCTTGGCCAAGAACGAGTTGGGAGCAATCCCGATCGAGCACGTCAAACACTCGCCCACCTGCTCGCGAATGGCCTTCTTCATCCTCAGCGCAAGCTCGCGGGCGATCGCTGGAGGCGACTCGCTCTTGAGCAGCCGAAATCGCATCTCGTCGATCGAGCAAACCTTGTCGATCGGAAGAACCGTCTCGGCGATCTCGATGACACGCTTGTGATAATTCGCGTACATCCGGTGATCGCCCTTGACGCAGATCAGGTCTGGACAGCGCCGCCTGGCCTCGCCGATCTGAGTGAGCGTCTTCACGCCATGCCGCTTCGCCTCGTAGCTGGCGGCGATCACAAAGCTAGTGTCTGCCTCGACCGGCACGACCGCCACCGGCTTGCCACGCAGCTCAGGATGCACCTGCTGCTCGACTGAGGCAAAGTAGGAGTTGAGATCAAGGAAGAGGTACCGCAATGGCCTCTCGCGCGACTCTATCGGTAGATGAGCGTCTACCACAACAGAATTGTACTTGAACTGTGGGTCCATGTGGCAGCGACTCCTTTTCGTTTCATCCCTCGGGACGCAGACGCCGCCTGATCGCCGGTAACACCTGCCCACGTCCCGAGGGTTTAGAATAGTGCCGTGGCTGCTTACAAGCACTACGTGAACTGCGAGGAACCCGGAGTAACGCTCTTCATCACCACCACCGTGCTCGACTTCGTCCACGCCTTCAGGAGGAACGAGGTCCGGAACGCGATGGTATTCCACATCGCCCGCCAATGCAGGCTCGCGCGGGCGACGTTGTACGCGTACGCGGCGATGCCGCACCACGTCCACCTTCTCGTCCGGCTTCACGAGAATATGAATGGCCCACGCTTTATGCAGGTTTTTTGTTCATTTCAATCTCTCTACTGTCAAACAGCCTCTACCGCACCCGGTAATTCGTCAATGGCAGCTTCTTCAGGCAGCCACCGGGCTGCATAGTCGATGGCTTTCGCCGCCGATCGGCCTTGATAAGCCACGATATGATCGGGCCGAACCGCCACATAGGGCCCCTTCAAATACTGCGAAGCCCCAGGCGCGAGCAGCATGTCCGCACCATCGATCTCAACTTCCCCGCCCTTCACCTCGATTACGCCGCCCTGAGGGAGATGGCTGCGCAGGCGCGAGCCGTCGGCGAGCAGCAAGTTCGGCAGCAACATGCCGCCGGTCTTGTCGATCAGATCGGACTCGTCCGCGCGGTGAATTAGCATGCCGAATCCGCCGAGAATACGGCGTCTTAAACTTTCCGACCGAAGCGCCAGTTTCAAACCGACAAACACGATCCGCCGAATCCAAGGCGGCATGAAGATGCCGAACCGGGTGAAGCGGTCACTGGCGACATCGACGCCTCGCGTAATCGCATCGTAGCGCTCCTCCTCATAGGAGGCTAGCAGCGTCTCCGCATCCGCGCCGGCAAGAATCTGAGGGATCTTCCAGGCCAGGTTGTGCGCATCTTGGATGCCGCCGTTCATGCCCTGCCCGCCTGCCGGGCTATTGAGGTGGGCGGCGTCGCCGAGCAGCATCACGCGCCCGAATCTGAACTTCGGCGCGTTGCGCAGGTGAATCTTAAACGCGCCTGCCCAAAGAACTTCAGCCTGCCCCGGACCGATTAATTCCTCGACCCGCTCTTGCACGAATTCGGGCGTCGGCGGAGCCTCGTCTGTATCGCCGGGCTGTGCGAGGATAATCCGCCACCGCCCCGCGCCAAAGCGCACCGCGGCGCGAATCCCCTTCTTTCGCAGATTCCCGCGAGGCCAAGGGAGGGCGTCACGCTCGTCGGTAATGCGTACATCCGCGAGGACCGCGTGAGCGCGATAGGTCTTGCCCTGCAGTTCAAACCCAAGCCCATGCCGTACCGCGCTCTTCGGTCCATCGCACCCACATAGGAATTCGGATTCCAGCACGTACTGCCGGTCCAGCGCTTCGACTCGGGTACGCACGCCGCTTTCGTCGCTGTCGAACGCCACCACGGCGGAGTCGAACCGCACATCGACCAACCCGGTCGCCGCGCAGGCCTCGTAGAGCAGCCGCTCCGTCTCGTCTTGCGGGAGCACGCACACCCCCGCCACGTTGCTGATGGGGTCAAGCGAACTGAAGTCGACGTCGATCAGCACTTTGCCGCTGCCGGCATCGTGAACCTTGAAGTGCTGCACGAAATCGGAGTTGAGCTTAAACCTGTCGAGCAAGCCCCACTGCTCCAATACCTCGCACGTGCGCGTGAGCACGACCACGGCTTTGCTGTGGGCGCTCAGCCGCGGTTTCTTCTCGAGCACGACCGACCGCACGCCCTGCATCGCCAGCCCAAAGGCCAAAGAGAGCCCAACCGGCCCCGCCCCCGATATCACAACCGGCGCATCCGCCATAACACAACTATAGCGCCGCCCGGTTCACAGCATTCTGCAGTTCACAATCCGATGCCTAGCGATAGAGGGGACCATAACTGGCGCAAGCCTGGTAGTCCGCGCTCTGCGGCTCGATGCTCCCAAATCGATCCCAAACCGCCGGCCGAAAAGTCTCGCCCACGTTGTGCATGTCCACCGGAATCCGCAGCATCGAGGCAAGCGTGATGAGATCGGCACCGATGTGCCCTGGCGCGATGGCTCCATGATTGGCCCCCCAGTGCGACATCACCGAGTACACATCCTGAAACGGACCCGATGACTGGGTTCGAGGCACAAGCCAAGTCGTCGGCCAAGTCGGATTCGTCCGCTGGTCGAGCTTGTCATGCACCTCCGGCGGCAGATCGATCGTGTGCCCTTCCGCGATCTGCAGGACCGGCCCGAGCCCCTTCACAAGATTGATGCGGAACATGGTGCAATCGATCCCGCCGCGCGTCGTGAAGTCCGTGGACCATCCGCCCCCCGGGAAGTATCCCGCATCACTCGGGCACCACTTCGTTGCGCTCAGGCACGCCGCCGCGTCGGCGTCCGTAACGTCCCACCAAGCCTTGACGTCTCCTGCCTCGCCCGTCCAATCCAGCGCCGATGGGCCTGAGTTGATGAGATGTAAGAACCCCTGCTCCGGCCTCCAGCCAGTCACCCTCTCCACCGCGTCCGGCGACCAGTACGTGCGCACATCCGAAAACAGCTGCGCCGCCCCCGTCAGCAGATGCCCGAACAGCATGCTCGCGCCGTTGAGCGAGTCGTTCTCCGTGGCCACGACGAACGGCTGTCGGACCCCGTTCCAATCGAATGAGCTGCAGAGGATCGCCTCCATAAAGTCGCCGTTTGGAAAGTAGTCGGTCCATTGCCGCTGCCCCTGAAATCCCGCAACGATCGCGTTGTGGCCCAGCGCCTTCTCGAGGTCAAGAAGGTTCGGATTGCCGATCATCAGATCTCGCGCGATCAGCGCCATCTTTACGCAGGTCGCCCAGTCCTCGTCCCTCCGCTCGCGGGTCGCCTGCTTCTCCGACGGGTTGGGATCATTGCCCTCCGGGCAATTCTCTCGAACCCAGTCCAAGGCACGCTCAAATTCGGCACCGTCGAACAGCCCCTTCTCCATCCGCCCCAAGAACTCGCTCATGTCGACGCTTTCCACGCGCATGCCCAAGTAGTCCTGGAAGAAGTCGTGATCCACCGTCGAGCCGGCAATTCCCATGCTCGCCCCGCCCATCGCCAGATAGCTCTTGCCGCGCATCTCGGCCACCGCCATTCCCGCCTTGACGAATCTGAGAATCTTCTCACGCACGTCGGCCGGGATGGTCGTGTCGCCCAAATCCTGAACGTCCCGTCCGTAGATCCCAAAGCTTGGCAACCCCTTCTGCGCGTGTGCGGCAAGCGTGGCGGCGAGGTAGACCGCGCCGGGTCGGTCGGTGCCGTTGAAGCCCCAGATCGCCTTCGGCAGCAGCGGATCAGTGTCCATCGTCTCCGCCCCGTAGCACCAGCACGGCGTAACGGTGAGCGAGACGCCGACGCCGACGCGAGCGAAATGCTCCGCGCACATCGCCGCTTCGGCAAAGCCGCCGATGCACCGGTCTGCGATCACGCACTCGATCGGCAACCCGCAGGCATGCTTCAGATTTTCGGTGACGAGCCGAGCTGTGGCCTCCGCCATCGCCATCGTAATGCCCTCGAGCGATTCGCGCACACCGCCGTACCGTCCATCTATACAGGGCCGGATGCCGACCTTCGGAAGGCTGCCGATTAGGCGATTTCGTGCTGCAGAATGTGCCACGGCGGGAGCATATCGGATGAACGGTGCGATAATGAAGGTGTGAAAGCATTGCTACTCGGAATCTGCCTCGCGGCCAGCGCCGCCTACGGTCAGATGCCCTCCCCGGCGGACCACATGCTGAAGGTCGGCGTCAAAGCGCCCGAATTCAGCGCGAAGGCGAGCGATAACAAGACCTATTCGCTTAAGGACTTGACTGCGGATGGCCCTGTCTATCTCTACTTCGTCAAAGCGACGTGCGGGTCAAACCCCCGCGCGGTTCCGCTCTTCAAACAGCTCTACGACGCCTATGGCGCGAAGGTCAAATTCATCGCCGTCATGGATGCCGAAAGCGATGAAGTGGCCGGCTGGCGCGACGACTACAAGGTCAAGTACAGCGTGTTGTTCGATCCGAAGCTGGCCGTCATCCATGCCTACGGCAATGAAGCCTCGCAGTCTGTCTACATGATCGGCAAAGACGGCAAGATCGCCGCGGTTTTCCCCGGGTTCGGGAACGAGTCCCTCACGAAGCTGAATAAGTCGATGGCCGAAACCGCGAAGCTACCTGAGGCGAAGCTTGACCTGGGCCGAGCCCCTGCCGGGCTCGCTTTTGGCTGACACTTCGGCTAACCATCACCCAGTTGGGTGACCAAGAAGGACGGAGGAACAACGGTTCCTCCGTTTTTGTTTTGATTTGCCGAGTCGATCAAAGTTGCTAGACTCACAACCAATGGCCGACACCCTCCTGGATGTGCAGGATCAGTTCATTCTCGAATGGGGCCGAATGAGCTCCAGTTGGGGCGTGAACCGCACGATGGCCCAGATCCACGCATTACTGTTCGTCACCAACAAGGCGCTGGACGTAAACGACATCATGGAGCGGCTGCAGATCAGCCGCGGCAACGCGAGCATGAACCTGCGCGAGCTGATGGACTGGGGGCTCGTGCGTCGTTTCCGCCAGCCGGGCGCCCGCAAGGACACCTACGTCAGCGAGAACGATCCCTACACGATATTCCTGCGCGTCGTTCGTGAGCGCAAGCGGCGCGAAATCGACCCCACCGCCGACGCCTTGCGCGAATGCATCGGCAACCTCCCGCCTCAGGAAGGCGAACCCGCTGAATTGGTGCGGGCCCGGCTAAATGGCCTGCTTGAGATCTTCGATCTCATGGATGCGGGCTACCACATGGTCTTCAGCTCGGACAATGCGTTTAACGACCTCCGCACCATGCTCGCTCAGGGCAAGAAACCCGGCTAGTCAATCTTGACTTTCAAGTACACATTAAGCCTACAATGATGTAGACAATGCTGGAAATCAAGAATCTGCATGCGCGCATTGAGAACAACGAGATTCTCCGCGGCATCAACCTCACGGTGAAATCGGGAGAAATCCACGCCATCATGGGCCCGAACGGCTCGGGCAAATCGACCCTCGCGTCAATCATCGCGGGTAAGAAAGACTACGAAATCACCGACGGTTCGATCGCGATGAACGGCAAGGATTTGCTGGAGCTCGATCCCGAAGAGCGCGCCGGCGAAGGCGTCTTCCTCGCCTTTCAATATCCCGTCGAGATCCCCGGTGTTTCGAACACTTATTTCTTGCGAGCCGCGCTGAACGCTACGCGCAAGTATCGCGGCCAGAAGGAGATGAGCGCCAGCGAGTTCATGGCCCACATGAAGGCAAAAATGGCCCTGCTAGAGCTAGACACAACGCTAATGAGCCGCAGCGTCAACGAAGGCTTCTCCGGCGGGGAAAAGAAGCGCAATGAAATTTTCCAGATGGCGGTCCTGGAACCCAATTTAGCGGTGCTGGATGAGACCGACTCGGGCCTCGACATCGACGCCCTGAAGATCGTGGCCAACGGCGTGAACCAGCTCCG
>JBBREM010000081.1:0-10969 GCA_038202925.1 Fimbriimonadales bacterium
GACCGGCCGGACCTGGAGCCGCACGCCCGCTACTTCAACGAAGTGGCGGTCTTCGAGTGCTGGGACATGCTGTGCGGGCGGTTGCTGCCGGAGTTGGGGGGCAGCCGGGAGCACCTGGACGTGCCGGGTATCAACTATTACTGGACCAACCAGTGGGAGATCGACCGCACGGACGAGCCGCTGGCGATGGACGACGAACGGCTATGGCCGGTGCGCGATTTGATCCGCTCGGCATGGCATCGCTACCGCGCGCCGATGATCATCTCTGAGACGAGCCACGTCGAGCACATGCGCGGCCCGTGGCTGCGGTACATGGTGGAGGAAGCCGAGGCGGTGCGGGCGGAGGGGATTCCTTTGGCGGGGCTGTGTATCTATCCCGTGATCGGGATGCCGGAGTGGCATGAGCCTGACGTCTGGGTGCGCATGGGGCTGTGGGATTGCGTGCGGGAGGCGGATGGCAGCTTGTCTCGCGTGCCTGACAAGACGGTGTTCGGTGAATATTTTGAGGCTCTTGCTCGTTTTCGAGAGCTGGAAGACAATCGGGTTGCCAATCCCAAGCCTCGGGCGCGACCGGTCAGGCGTCGATAACTTCGGGGCCCCACCAGGAGCTGTTCCGCGCGAAAATCGCGGCTAGAGCCGGTGCCTAACTAGTTGGTGGCGGCGATGTTTCATATTTCGCAGGATCGACCTTCAGATAGTTCAGCACGTAGCGTGTACGTGCGATGAAATCGTCCCACGTGCGAAGACCCCCACCGGGTTTCGACGAATAGAACCCCGGAATTCCGATACCGTCTAGCAAGGGCTTTTCGGCGATAAGCCCACGAAGGAACGAGATATTTTTTCGCGCTGGTCCCGATAGCTCTGGGTCATCTGAATGAAAGCGCGCTCCAAAGCTGCTGAAAAGTGACGATGAGATCAGATTAATCTTCGGACCATCTGAAGTCATGAATACGTCTACCCCGACCGAAGCCGCACGACCCCTACTGTCCCGAATTTCGCGAGAACAAAACAGGAGACCCTGGTCTGGTGCGGAAAAAATATTTAGCTGTCCGACCGCGGTCCAGCCCTTCACGTTGGGCGAGAACACCTCAGTGAGGTAGCGCTGGATCTTCGCCCTATCTAGGTGCAAGCCCTGACGCTCACGGTCCCAAATGTAATGGTCAAGACACCCGGCGTCTCGATTCATCAAGCAGTCATTTGCTCGTTGCGCTGCCCCTTCCAATGTTTCGGGTCGGGTGCTCAGCCAAAAGATAATTCCAACGAGAACGGCCATGGGTGCGGCCAAGGCAATCACTTGGCCGCGCGTTAATCGGAGCTTTAGCATTACGTACAACCGTAGCCAACGCAATCGGAAGGATCGTTATACCAAACCAGTTCATTCCACCAAATTATGGGGTTAGGCGCTTCCGGATCGTGACTGTCGCAGGCCACCCGCTTCTTCCAGACTTCGGCGCACGACGCAACGGTATTGCCCGGTCTTACCTGTTCACAACACCCCAGGAGAGTTTTTAACAGACTCGACGACACTATATCGCAAGCCGGATTGCATACGTGTCGCAATCAACCGCGAAAATGCCGGAGGCCAAGAGACTGAGACCGAACGCGGCCGTCGGCGCGAGAACACGAGTAAATGTAGTCATATTAGTTTCCTTCTTAGGGGTCGATCCACCAAGATTGTGTATTAATGTTGCCATCCTTGAAACGATTTAGAAGCCGGCCGCCCAGCGTTACCCCGAGTCCGCGCCTTTTAACCCAGGTTGAGAGTGGCGGTAAGTCGCCGAGATTGCAGTGATCGTCCGATGAAAGAAGCGTGTTTTCTCGCCATTGGGTAACTAACGCTATCCATTCCTGGCTTGTTTCAGGCGACCAGGTGTAATCGAGTCGGGTTGGGCTTGTGCGAGAAGAGACGCAGGGGCTGCGCCACGCTTCAATTGGTAAACGAAGGCGATTTTTCGCGATTTGACCCAGGTCAGGTAAGCCCATTTCAGCGGCTGTCCCATAGTCGGCGGAATGGGGCCAGTCTTCCTGGTAAACCATTGCCGCTAGACTGATCTGGTGCAAGTTCGAGACAGACTTGGTGATTAGTGCCGAGTGCTTTGCCTCAATGAAAGCCGGCGTGGCAACGGCCATGGTGATGGCCACGATGGCCATGACGAAGACGAGCTCTAGGATGGTAACGGCCCGCGTCATTTCCGCTCCTCTTCTAGCAGTTTTGCTTCTTTGAATTCAGGAAACGTAGCTGCACCCTTGTATCGCGACTGTGCGTCAACCACGAGCAACGCGGGTGCCATGTTTGCAAGCTGAGCAGTCATGTACTTTCCCGCAGGGTCGAAGATGAAAATATGTCTTCGCAGAATCTTGGCATCGCCGATCTCCTTGCTCGCGTCGCGATCAAGCAAAACTACGACGGGTGTGCGGCACCTGGACAGAAATTCCTTCAGGTTGAATTTCCTTGCAGAGCAACTTGCGCAAGAGGGAGCTACGAGCAGGAGGTTTAATCCCTCGTGGAGTACTGGGTCCAGGCGGGGGGGGGCATTGGAAGGCAGCTTCAGATAGCTGTCGATTGCTGGGGAACGAAGGATGGTTGAGAGGTCAATCGCGGTTGCCATTGGCTGGTTGGCGAAGCCACCGCCAAAGTAGGCCACAAGTGCGGAGACCAAAGCTCCTAGCGCAATTGCTATCATCGCGACCGCCTTCATCTTCAGTCATTGTACGCCGAATACGACGGATATGCATAACAAAAACGAAAGGGGCGGAGTCAAGACTCAAAGACCTCGGTGTCAGTCCGGTCAGGCGTCGATAACTTCGGGGCCGCTGGGACCCCAGACGAGGGGGGCGATGTGCAATTGCCGCTTCTCGTAGGCGTGATTCCAGGCGTGGAAGACGATCGCGTCGCCGCCATCCGGCGTTTGTACGATCGAGTTGTGGCCGGGGCCGCGGAGGTCGGGGCTGGGCTTGAGGATGCTGGGGCCGATTCTTCCTTCCAGGTGATGGTAGGGCCCTTCGGGGCGATCCGCCACTACGACGCCGATGCCGTAATCCTTGCCCTTCCAGAGTCCGCCGCTGAAGAAGAGCCAGTATCGCCCTTGGCGGTGCACGCAGCATGGACCTTCCACCGTGTGCCATGCCGGCCAGGTTTGGCCGTACCAGAACCGGTCGCGCTCGTAGATTTGCCAATCCGCGTCGGCGGTTAGGACGGTTGTCGGTTCTCCCATTACTCGCGTTTGGCTTGAATCGAGGCGGACCACCGCGCAACCGGTTCCGGGTCGGGGGGCGGTGAGGAAATCCTTGGCGAAGAAGAGCCACCAGTCGCCGGTCGCCGGATCATGGAAGGGCGAGGCGTCGATGGAGAACGGCTCTTCGGGCAGGAGTTCGAAGCCGGCATCCTCATATGGCCCTTCGGGTCGCTCGGCAGTCGCGACGCGCAGCCTTTGACATTCGCCCTCCTCGCCGCCGGCGGAATAGTAGAGGTAGAAGCGGTCGTTCGCGGCGCAAATTTCGGGTGCCCAGAAGTGGTTGCCTGACATATGCTGCGGGGGGATGAGCGCTCCGCCGAGCGGATGCCAAGACTTCAGATCGTCCGAATGAAGAGTCGGAAAGGCTCGGCTCGTTGAGCGCAGGATCTCATTCCCTGGCCCGTCGGTGCCAACGGCGAAATAGCCGTGATCGGTCTTGAGCACGAAGGGATCGGCGAGGTAGCCCTCCCAAGCTGGGCGCATGTCTTATTGTATTCAGGGAGGCGGACCGTCATCCTGGAAGTGAGCGGGCGAACTGGGAGGATCTACCTGTGGTCTCACCTTGCTCACAAGCAAGTGTCCCCATTGGCAGATCCTTTCACTTGCCCGTGCCTGCGCAGTTCCAGGATGACAACCTTCAACTTGTCATCGTGGGAAAGATATATCTGTGGTCTCACCTTGCCCACAAGCAAATGTCCCCATTGGCAGATTCTTTCACTTGCGCTCGTGCCTCGCGCAGTTCCAGGATGACAACCGATGACTATCATACGATCAGCGCAACCGCCTCAGGGCGTCGATCGCCGCGCTCACAACCTTGGGACCTTCGTAGCGCCCGTAGAAGGAGAGTGTCGCCTCGTAACCGCCGCGGTCGTAGTCGGCGGGATCGAGGATGTAGCCGATCCATCCGTTCACATGCGAGCAGACGAGGACGTATTTGAATCTCATTTTGAGACCCGCATCGCGTATTTGGTTGCCGAGGATCGAGGTGGGCTCGCCGGGAACGCCGACGATCGCGAGATCGCCGAGACGGAGCGCCGCGATGTTAGCTTCGGGCGGGGCGAACTTGTCGACGAGAGACTTTGCCAGAGGCGCGGGCATTCCGTAGTCTTTGAGGAACGCGGGCGATGGGTGCTTGGAATCGAGGTCGATCTTGACATCGAACCACTTGACGGGCTTGCGCGCATCCCATACGGTTTTCCAGGTTGGCCGCTTGGTTCCGATGCCGACGGCGAAACGCTTGAAGAAGTCCTCCATCTTGGCGGCGGGGGTTGGCCCGTCTGCGGCGGGGGAGACGTCGCCGATGGCGCCATTGAGGATGGGCGTTCCAAATCGCTGGGCGGCGATGCCAATCCAGTCGCCGCTCGTCTTGTTTTGCTCGGAATCGAATACAGTCGGGTGGGCGGTGTAGTAGGCGAAAACTGGCGCGATTCCTTTCAGGAACAGAGCCATCCTCTCCGGCTTGCCGCCTTTGCGTCTCGGGCGGTTTGCGTCGACGTTGGCGGCGAATGCCGAGAGATCACTGGTCTCCTCGGTTTGGCTTGCCGCGAGCGCACTGGTGACTGAGGATGCGATCTTGTCGGCGTACCAGTCGAGCCATTTGCGTCTGTAGGTGGCAATGCCGGGCACGGAGAAAGTCATCCGGTCGTTCAGCATCTGGCTGTCGGGCGCGGAGTGGGTGTGGGTGGCTTGCAGGAACAGGTGAATGTCCTTAGGCAGGCGCGCTTTCACTTCACGGCAGAGGCTCTCGGGGATGGTCAGCATCTCGGCGACGACGATGGCGATTTTGAGGTTGCCGCGCTCCAGTTCGATGCAGCGCGCGTAGAGCGGATCGCCACCCGGTTCCATGTGTTTGCCCTTGCGCTCGGTGTAGCCGCCGAGGGGGAGCGGCTCGGGGGGCGATATATCGACTTGCGCTCGCCGGATGATGAGGGGAGGCGCGACCAGGAGAGCGGCGGTTAGCGCGAGCACGCGTCGATTGTACGTCTGCGCGGAAACGTTTTTCCGGATGGGTCCTAAGCCGGGCGGTGAATTCCGCCGATTCTGGGCTAAAGAAAATGGGCAGCGTTGCCGCCGCCCACTGAGAAGTATTCCAGATGATGTTCCTTGCGGAACTAACGCTGAACTTCGATGTTCAGTCTTGCTCTCTTGCTTACGCCACATCCGTGCCATCGAGCCCGCTAACCGGTTCAACCGGCACATTTACCTGGTTGAGCAGATCGGGGAGCTTGAAGGTGAGTTGCGAGTTGGTGGCGAGGATGTCGGCGTTGGCCCGCTTGCCGATCTCCATCAGCTCCTTCTCCTTGTGGCCGGCGTGGGCGATGACCTTGACGCCGAGCTTGTGGAGCTGCTCTACCAGTTGGGTGGGATCGAGTCGAGATTCGCCAAGGTTGACGATCGCCGCGCGGGCACCTTCTGAGGTTTCCGGCATAGTGGCGCGCAACAGCGGTTCGTGGCCGAGCTTGCGCACTGACTGTACGAGCCGGGACGACCACATGAGGTTGGTTTCGAAGATGAGGACGCGCACGTGAGGGTTAGTAAACCGTAAACCTTTGGGTGATGGGTGATGCTTGTGGCTTGTGGCTTGTGAATGGTGCCGCGCATGCGAATTGCTCTGCGTCGTAAACTTACGAATTACGAATCACGAATCACGATGCCCCTTCAACCCATGCGCTGGATCGGCGGCGCGCTGCTTATGCTTGACCAGCGCGCGCTTCCCGCGCGTGAGGAGTGGCTGGAGCTGCGCACGCACGAGGAGGTCGCGGCCGCGATTCGGGACATGGCGGT
Organism: Fimbriimonadales bacterium; assembly: GCA_038202925.1. GTDB lineage: Bacteria > Armatimonadota > Fimbriimonadia > Fimbriimonadales > Fimbriimonadaceae > JAEVZK01. The sequence continues at coordinate 6,021 of JBBREM010000081.1, forward strand.
GCGCGGGGCACCCGCGATCGGCGTCGCCGCCGCCTACGGGATGGCGCTCGCCGCGAAGAAGGGCATTCCTCGCGAAGAGGCTGCCGCAGTGCTTGCCACATCCAGGCCAACCGCGGTCAACCTGTTCTGGGCGCTGGATCGCATCAAGGATTTGCCGTCGTGGGCGTTCGAGGATGTACTCTCCGAGGCCAAGACGATCGAGCGCGAAGACCTCGAGATGAACCAGGTGATCGGCCGCAACGGCGCGGAGCTGATCCCCGATGGCGCGAACATCCTTACGATCTGCAACACCGGCTCGCTCGCTACCGCCGGTCACGGGACCGCGCTAGGCGTCATCAGAACCGCTCATGCCGACAAGAAGGGCATCCACGTCTGGGCGTGCGAGACCAGGCCCCGCCAGCAAGGGCTGAAGCTGACCGCCTACGAACTGAGCAAAGAGAACATCCCTTTCCACGCGATCGCCGACAGCACGGCCGCCTCGCTGATGCGTGCGGGTCGGGTCGACTGCGTGATCGCCGGCGCAGACCGCATCGCATCGAACGGCGACACTGCGAACAAGATCGGCACTTACTCGCTGGCTGTGCTGGCCCGCCACCATGGCATCCCGTTCTACATCGCAGCGCCATCCTCGACTTTCGATCCTGCATTGCCGACGGGTGAGAGCATCCCGATCGAGGAGCGCTCGGCGGAGGAGCTGACTCACATCGAGGGCGTCAGCATCGGGCCGGACGGTTGCGCGGTCTACAACCCCGCGTTCGACGTCACGCCTGGCGAGCTCATTAGCGCGATCATCACGGAGGCGGGTGTGTTCACCGCGCCGTACTCCTTCTCGCGGCAATTGGTTATACGTTAAAGGTAAACCCCGGTTGGTTTACCGATATGGCCCACCGCTCGTTTTGCTTAGCCCTTGCCGCTCTCGCCGCCTGCTCTGCCTTGGCTCAACAGCCTCGCGATCTCAGCAAGGGGAATACGCTTTATGTGGTGCCCTACGCCCACCTCGACACCCAGTGGCGATGGGCGTATCCGCAGGTGATCCGCGAGTTCATCGCGAACACTCTGCACGACAATTTCAAGCTCATCGAGAAGTATCCGCACTACGTGTTCAACTTCAGCGGCTCGCGGCGGTACGAGATGATGAAGGAGTACTACCCAGCCGATTTTGAGAAGCTGCGCGGGTATATCAAGGCGGGGCGATGGTTCCCGTGCGGCTCGTCGGTGGATGAGGGAGACGCGAACGTGCCGAGCGCGGAGTCGCTGATTCGCCACGTGCTCTATGGCAACCGGTTTTTCCGGCATGAGTTCGGGGTGGCGAGCGAGGAGTTCATGCTTCCGGACTGCTTCGGCTTCCCCTATGCGCTGCCGACGATTCTCGCCCACTGCGGCATCAAGGGATTCTCGACTCAGAAGCTGACGTGGGGCTCGGCAGTGGGGATTCCGTTTAAGGTTGGCCGCTGGATCGGTCCCGACGGCCGCTATGTGGTCGCGGCTCTTGATCCGGGCTCGTATGGCGGCGGCGTGGACGAGGACTTGAGCCAGAACACAAGCTGGCTAGCGCGGATTCAGAACACCGGCAAGCTCTCCGGGGCGTATGTGGATTACCACTACTACGGCACCGGCGACGTGGGTGGAGCGCCGGGCGACAGCTCGGTCGCATGGGTCGAGAAGAGCATCGCGGGCAAGGGGCCGATCTCGGTGGTCGAGTCGCACGCCGACGAGATGGTGAAGTCCCTCACGCCGCAACAGATCGCGAAGCTGCCGCAGTACCGGGGCGAGCTTCTGCTCACTGCGCACTCGGCGGGGTCGATCAGCTCGGAAGGCTGCATGAAGAGGTGGAACCGCAAGAGCGAGTTGCTCGCGGACGGAGCCGAGCGCGCCTCGGTGACGGCGCTGCTGTTTGGTGGGGCAGCTTATCCTTCCAAGCGGCTGTACGACGCTTGGGATTTGGTGCTCGGCTCGCAGATGCACGACATGCTGCCTGGCACGTCGATCCCGAAAGCGTACGAGTTCTGCTGGAACGACTTTCTGCTCGCGCAGAACCAGTTCGCGGCGGTCGAGACTGACGCGGTGGGGGCGGTTGCTTCGCAGATGGATACGCGGCTTACCGGCGTTCCTGAACTTGAACCTAAGGGCGGGACTGCGATCGTCGTTTACAATCCGCTATCGGTGGCGAGAGGAGATTTGGTCGAAGCCGTTGTACCGTCAAATTACGGCGACATTTACGGTCCGGACGGGTACGAGCAACGCCCGCAACTCGTGGAGCACCTCGGAAAGAGCGATAGAGTGATCTTTATGGCCAACGTGCCTGCGGCCGGCTTCGCTGTATACACCTTGGGCAATTACAACACGCGCTTCAGGATGGGACCCAAAGCGCAAGCAGAGGGCCATGTGGTGGCTAACGATCACCTCCGCGTCACGCTCAACGATGCGGGCGACATTGCCTCGATCTACGACAAGGTCAACAAGCGCGAGGTACTCAAGTCGCCGGCGCGTCTGGCACTCCAGTATCACAATCCGGCCCAGTTCCCGGCTTGGAACATGGACTGGGAGGATCAGAAGCAGCCGCCCCGCGAGTACGTGAGCGGCTCCGCCACGATCACCGTTCTGGAGAAGGGCCCCGTCCGGGCGAGCCTTCAGGTAGAGCGCGAGACGAACGGATCGAAATTCGTGCAGATCATCCGGCTAACAGCGGGCGGCGACACTGTCGAAGTGGTCAACAAGGTGGACTGGCAGACCCGGGAACGGGCGTTGAAGGCGGTATTCCCCCTCGCTAGCGGCAACCCCGAGGCGACTTATGACCTCCAGGTCGGCGCGATCAAGCGGGGGAATAACAACGAGAAGAAGTACGAAGTCCCGCAGCACCAGTGGATCGATCTGACGAACCTGCAAGGCACCTACGGGGCTGCGATTTTGAACGACGGCAAGTTCGGCTCGGACAAACCGGACGACGACACGTTGCGGCTGACGATGATCTACACGCCGGGCGTGCGAGGCGGCTACGAGGATCAGGCGACGCAGGACTTCGGACGCCACGAGATCACCTTCGCCATTGCGCCGCACACCGGCGACTGGCAGAAGGCCGATGTGCCGTGGACGGCGAAGCGGCTAAACCAGCCCCTTCGCGCGTTTGTGGTGCCACCACATCCCGGGAGGCTGGGCAAGACCTTCTCACTGGTTTCGACGAGTTCGAATCAGGTCGAGATCCAGGCGATCAAGAAGGCGGAGGATGGCAACGAGATTGTCATTCGTTTGCGCGAACTGGATGGAGCCGACGCCAAGGGCGTGCAGATCAAGTTCGCCAGACCGGTGCTTTCGGCCCGCGAAATTGATGGGCAAGAGCGGCCGCTCGGCGGAGCGACGGTGCGCAACGGCGCGCTTGTCGCGGATGTTCGGGCGTTTTCTCTGCGCACTTACGCGGTCAAGCTGGGGCTTGGCCGAACCGAACAGCCGACGCTGGCGAGCAAGCCGGTATCGCTTCCGTTTGATACGGACGTCGCCTCGACCGACGCCAATCCCGCTGACGGGGCGTTTGATTCGAATGGCCGCTCGATCGCGGCGGAGCAACTTCCCGGAACGCTGAACGTGGATGGCGTCGAGTTCAAGATGGGACCGACGATGGGCGGGGCGAAGAACGCGATAACCGCAAACGGACAGCGGATCTCCCTGCCCGCCGGATACAGCAATGTGTATGTGATCGCGGCCTCGTCTCAGGGGGACGCCGACGTCACGTTCAAGCTTGGCGACAAGCCGTGGCAAGCGAGGGTGAACTCGTGGGGCGGCTATGTCGGGCAATGGGATAACCGCCTTTGGGCGAACGATCCCGGCCCCAACTTCAACAACTACGGGGACACGATGGCGGGGCTGACCCCGGGATGGGTGAAGGCGGGCGAGGTCGCCTGGTTCGCCTCGCACCGGCACACGCCGAAGGGCAACACCTACTACGAGTACACGTATCTGTACAAGATCGGCGCGCCGATCGATGGGGCGACGACGCTGATGCTGCCGAACGATCCGCGCATCAAGGTGCTCGCGATCTCGGTAGCCAAGAACACCTACGACATGGCGCGCGCCGCCGCGCCCTTGTACGACAACCTCGCCGACCACCAAGCCAGCGGCAGTCTGAGCATCACCCCGCCGGGCGGCACGTTCACCGACGCGACCTCGGTGTCGATTCATCCGCCGCTCTATTGGCGGCAGGGTTCGATCCGGTACACGGTGGATGGGTCGCCGGTGACGGCGAATTCGCCGGTCTACCAGCGGGCGTTCCTCGTGAACGATCCGGTGACGATCACCGCCGCTCAAGTCGATGCGCAGGGAGTCGTCGGCGAGAGCGTGACGGCGAATCTGAATATCAGCGACACGACTCCGCCGGCGGTCATTTCGGCGGCGTCGACGAAGGCGCTGGGATTCGCGAAAGTCGTGTTCTCGGAGCCGCTCTCGAGTCCCGGCGCGTATGCATTCAGCTCTGGCGTGAAGGTCACCCAGGCCAAGCTCGCCACCGACAAACGCACCGTCGAGCTGACGCTCGCGGGGCCGCTGCCGGTTGGCCGCGAAGAGAACCTTGCGATCAAGGGCGTGAGAGATATGTCGCGCGGCGGCAACCCGGTCGACCTCACCGTGAAGGTCGAGGAGCGGGGCGCGGTGCTTTCGGTCGAATCCTTCGAGCCGACGACGGGCAAGACGATGCCGACGCCGGGCCTGCCGGTGAAGGCCGGCCAGCCGTTCACGGTGAACTTCTGGTGCAGGGTGGCCGAGAAGCCCGAACCGCTGACGCTGATAGCCGGGTTCGGCCGTTCGACCGATGGACGCGTAGGAACCGGGCGCTACTTCAGCAACTTCGCGGAAGGGATCAACTTCTGGGTCTGCAATCGCGACGTGGGCACGAGGGTGCCGCTCGATCTTGGCAAATGGCAGATGCTAACGGCGACCTACGACGGCGCGGTGATGCGGCT
>JBBREM010000082.1:0-10847 GCA_038202925.1 Fimbriimonadales bacterium
GGTGATCGTTACCGCGCAGGGCGGCGGCGAATATGACTTCATTTCCCGCTTCTTCGCCCCTGCCTTCGGCGTCCCCGAAGATCCGGCCACTGGTTCGGCCCACTGCTGTCTCGGGCCCTACTGGGCGGAGAAGCTTGACAAGCAGGACGTGATTGGCTATCAGGCGTCAGAGCGCGGCGGCACCATCCGCGTCGGCGTTCGCGGCGAACGGGTGTTGCTGCAAGGCACGGCCGTGACGGTACTGGCCGGTGAGCTCAAGGTGTGAGCGAGTTCCGCACCGTGACACGCGGCGACGAGGCAAGCGTAATGGCGGCACGCGAGCTATTTCAGGAATACCGGCGCGAGCTGGGCATCGATCTTTGCTTTCAGGGGTTTGAAGAAGAGATCGCCACTCTCCCAGGAAAGTACGCGCCGCCTTGGGGCTTGCTGATCCTGGCTTGCGAAGGGGAGGAGGCGGTTGCTTGCGGCGCATTGCGACCCCTTGAGGAGTCCGTCAGCGAGATTAAGCGAATCTACGTCCGACCGGAGGCTAGGCGGCGCGGGCTGGCGCGGTCCATCTCGGAGCTGCTCATTGTTGGCGCGCGTGATATCGGCTACGAGCGAGTGCGTTTAGACACATTACGGCGGCTTACGGGAGCCGTCGAGCTGTACGAGCACCTTGGCTTCGTCCAGATCGAGCCCTACAACTTCAACCCGGAGCCCGACATTGTCTACATGGAGCTGGCATTCTAGATGATCTTTGCTTAAACGCATAGAAAGACGCAGAAGCTCCGGTGCCCCTTCTGTGACCTCTGCGGTTTAAGCCTTACGACCTAACTGGCGGCAAGGCAACGGACTCGGGATAGACCAAATAAACGGTCTGATGGCTATCTGCCCACGCCCGCTCAAAGTCGGCTCGCTTATACGTGTGGCGCACTTCCTTGCTCCAGCCAGGATCGTTGAAGATCGGATCGCCATCAGCGGTGAATCCGAGCAACACAACTAGATGGCCGGAGCGGGGGCCGACAATACCCTGCAGCTTGTTGAGATCAACCGAGCATCCGATCGGGTAGCCCGCCGCGATCCAGCGCTCCAAATCAGCGGTGCCGCTGAAGCGAGTCACGTAGGCCCGCAAACCGTCTAAGGAGCCCGCGTAGGCGGTATTGAACGGCCAGTTCCCGGTGCCAGGCCACCCGGGATCATCGACACCTTGCTGCACAAGGGGCACGTCGTAATCCAGCTCCGGTCTGTGCAACGTATCGGCCCAGTGCCTCAACAGCATCGAGACGGAAGTCGGGCTACAGAGCTTGTTGCCGTCGGGATAGCTCATTTGGGAGCGCTGGAAGATGTCGATCGTCTTGCCCCACGCCTCGCGGAACGGCTCACTTGGAGGCGGCGTGTAGTCGGTCGATGAGAAGCTGAGGGTGACCAGGGACAGGCGCGGCGGCTTTGCCGCTTGTGTGCGGAATGATTTCCCCGATCCCGGTTCTGGCTCCTCGTCGAGGGTCGTCATGAAGGCACGCAGTTCCAGCTTGCCGCCCGGCTTCGCTAGATGCAGGGTATCGGTCATGACCTCCGCGTCGGCATCTTTCTGTCCCTTGATGCTCGTCCGCACGCCGCGGTCGGGGCTGAGCGACCAGAGGCCCATCGTGTACCACGGGGTCGGGCCCGAATCGCGCAGGACGCGAGCTTCGAACTTGATGATTGCCCGTTCCGCATGCTTCACGTTCCAGCTCACGATCAGCTCGTTCCAATCGACGCCCGGATCGACCGGCTTCCACGTAAAGGTCTTGCCGCTTGAGGGTTTAGGAAATACCGGCAGGTCATTCAACACGATGAGAGCCGGGGGCCCGAACGCCAATGCGGCAACAAACCCCAGCAACGCTATGCTCCCCGCCCGGCGAGGATGCGCCGCACTTCTTCGGCCTGCTCCGGAGTATCGACGGCAAGCTCCGTACCCGCTCCGGGCGCCATGAAGATACGAACGCCGTTGTGCATGAACCGAAGCTGCTCCAGGCTTTCTGCCGTCTCCAGAGCCGAGGGTGTCCAGCCGCTAAACGCCATCAGCGGATCGCGCCGATAGGCATAAACGCCGATATGCTTCTTCACACCGAGAGGACGCGAGTTGCGGGCAAAGGGGATCGGGTAGCGGCTGAAGTAAAGTGCGAAGTCTTTGGCGTCGGTGACCACCTTAACGGTGGCTGGATTGTCGAATTCGTTTTCGGGGCAGGGTGAGTAGACGCTTCCCATCTCGATCTGGTCATTCTCCATGAGTGGCAGAGCGCAAGCGCGGATCGTCTCGGCCTGAATAAGCGGCTCGTCCCCCTGGACATTAACGTAGACGTCTGCTTTCTGCTGCACCGCGACTTCCGCTATGCGGTCGGTCCCGGTGATGTGATCGTGGCGCGTGAGCACAGCCTCTGCACCAAACCTGGCGGCGGCTTCCACGATCTCGGGGTCGGGAGTGGCGATGAACACCTTGTCGGCAACCTCCGCAGCCACGCATGAATTGTACACCCACTGCACCATCGGCTTCCCGTTCAGATCGCAGAGCGGCTTCCCCGGAAATCGAGTGCTGCCCATCCGGGCGGGGATCACGATCATGCAACGCATGGGGAGCAGGATACTTTGCGTGGGTCGGGGAACGTGAGTAAGTGATGGATAACGGCTGAACCTTAACCACAGAAAACGCAGATACTCGCAGAATGCTCTGCGCCATTCTGTGTCTTCTGTGGTTCAAACCGGCTGATCGCGGCGAAGACCGAGATCCTTCGACTTCGCCGCGAGGCGTCGCGACTTCGCTCAGGATGACGAACACCCAAATAAAACAAAGGCCCCGGCGGATTCGCCGAGGCCCGTTTTTGGTCTTCCCAGGGAGGGTGAGTTCATTACTGAACCCGCCGGTCAATCTAGTTGCAGGCTAGTTAAAACCCACAACCTCCCTGGTGCTTACATTCGCTATTCATACTTCAGCACCACCTCCTTTTTTGTAGAGTAATTCAAGATACGCTATTTGGCCGCCGGTTGGTTCTAGGATTTTCCGTTTTTAGGCCTTTGCTCATCAAGCATTCGGTCGGCCCGGGCGAGGTCGCCGTTGGCCGATTGCTCGGTCATCCGAAGGGCTTCCATTACCGGCACCGTGCCGATCGCTTCCGTGATATTGAGCAGGTTCGGCTTGGCCTGCACCTTCGTGACCATCAGCAAGTGATCGCCGCGTCCGGCCTGGGACCGGCTCTGCCAGAACCAATACTCGACATGCCGGCCTTGCAGGTGGGTAAACGCCGGCCCGTACTGGCTTTGATACGCACGCACAACTTCGTCAAGCCGGTCGGGGGTGACTTTATCAATTTCATGCACGGCCGCTCCAACTTTGTTTTGATAGAGGATCATGCCAAAGCCCTCCGTTCGCGTCTGCCAGGCAAAGGCCTCGAAGGGCGCGGCGATGCTTGGGGGCAGGTCGGACTTCTCGTACGAACCGGGCGGCTCGACAAACATGTCGAGCGCCTCTTCGCGGGTCATACCCACTTTCACAGTGCCCTTTCGCGAGAGCAACCCAAGATTGGAAAGCTTCTCGTAATCGGGGAGCAAGACGGCGGCCGGAGGCGAGTCAACTCCCGGCACAACGCCGGTTGTATCGTGCGCCGGCGGCTCGGCGCAACCGCAAAGCACAAGACCGTAAGCAAGGATGAGAATGCGGCGCATGGCTATTCCACCGAGACGACTTTGTAGGCCTGCTTGCCGTCGGGAGCGTCGATTTCGACGCGATCGCCCCCGCTCTTTCCAAGCAGCGCGTCTCCGAGAGGCGAAGTAATCGAGATCATGTTATTGGCTGAATCGGCCTCGAACGCGCCAACGAGCGTGACGCTGAATTCGTCGTCAAACTCCTCGTCGATCAGTTTAAGCTTCGATCCCAGATGGGCGCCCGTGTGGCCCACTGGCCTTTCAACGATCTTCGCTCGCTCCACCGCCTTTTCCAACTCGCCAATACGTGCATCGAGGCGCTGCTGGTTGAGCTTGGCTTCATGGTAGGCGGCGTTCTCGCGGAGGTCGCCATGCGCCTTTGCTTCGCGAATCGCATCCGCGATGCGCAAACGCTCTCGGCCCTTGAGCTCTTCGAGCTCGGCTTTGATTTTGGCAAACCCCTCAGCCGTAACCTGAAACTCGTTGGCCATGAGAGAAATATTGTAGCATCGTGGTTGCCCGTGGGACGGCTTTACTAGCCGTGGTCTGCACGGGTTTTGAGCCCGTGCCAGTTTCTTCCCGCGTTAGCGTCGTCATTGTCAGCTTCAATACGCGTGACAAGTTGCGGCGTTGCCTCTCGTGCATCGAGCCTGAACACGACGTAATCGTCGTGGACAATGCCTCGACCGACGGTTCGCCCCAAATGGTGGGGAAGGAATTCGACCATAGGCGACTGATCGAGAATACGCAGAATGTTGGCTTCGGCGCAGCGAATAACCAAGGCATGGCCGTGGCCCGCCGCGAGCTTGTGCTCTTTCTGAACAGCGATTGCTACGCGGCGCCAGGCGCGATCGCCAAATTATCGACCGCGCTCGATAATTTCTCGGTAGTCGGGGCAGGAGGAAAGTTGCTCAATCCCGACGGATCGCTGCATGAGAGCGTCGCCGGTCCGCTTACGCTGTGGGCCGTCTTTCTGGAGCAGAGCTATCTTGAAAAGCTGTTCGGTGGCTATTGGCGTACAAAGCAGGCCCTACAACGGGCAGGAGAGGGCGAGGAACCGCGCGCCACGGGGCGTGGCGGGGTAGCGCGTTCCGAATCGGTGGGTGAAACTGGAATCGCCGAGGTGGTTCAAGTCATGGGGGCCTGCCTGATGATCCGGCCGGTCGAGACCTTTGACGAGCGGTTCTTTCTCTACTGCGAAGATACGGATCTCTGCCTCAGGCTCAAGAAGCATGGGTCGATCGTGTACGTGCCGGCAGCAGATTTCACCCACGAGCTAGGCTCGAGCAGCGTCGGGTCAGCTCGGTGGCTCTCGGTTGCGCGCTACAACCGAGGCAAAGAGCTGTACTTCGCCATCCACCGCGGAAACGCCGCCTCTGTTGTCTGCTGGCTATTGAACCGGAAGGGTGCGTTCCTCAGACTGGCCGCATACGGTTTGGCAACGCTTGGCACCCTTGGAATAAACGCCTTGCTGCGTCAGCGCGTGGCGCTGTGGTGGAGGGTGCTTACGGCGCCACGCCTGGGGCCTGATCGCCCTGCTCGTACATCGGAATAACCTCGTCGGGCGTCCCGACCGCATGAATCACGCCGCCCTTCAGCCAAACGCACCGGTCCGCAACTTCCCGCACGCTGCCCATCTGGTGAGAGACGAAAAGGATCGTCCCTCCCTGCTTCTTAAACTCATCGATGCACACATAGCATTTACGGGCGAACTCGAAGTCGCCCACCGCGAGCACTTCGTCCACCAGCAGCACCTCCGCATCCACATGAGTGGCGATGGCGAAGCCCAGTCGGGCGAGCATCCCGCTAGAGTACGTGCGCACCGGCGCGTCGATATGGCTCTGCAACTCGGAGAATTCGATAATCGCGTCTGTACGCTTCCGGATCTCAACCCGGCTCAATCCGAGGATGATCCCGTTGAAAAATATGTTCTCCACGCCGGTCAAATCGGGATGGAAGCCCGCCCCAAGCTCAAGCAACGGAGCCACTCGGCCCTGAATGTCGATGGTTCCGGCAGTCGGCCGGTACACCCGGGCCAAGAGAGAGAGCAGGGTGCTCTTCCCCGCGCCATTGCGGCCAACCACCGCCACGCACTCGCCGCGTTTTACATCGAATGTGATGCCGCGCAGCACCCGCAGCCGCTCGATGCTCTTTCGCTTCTTCCACCAAAGCAGCGCGGTCTTGAGCGAACCGGTGCCGGAATGGCTGACGCGGAACTCCTTATGCAGGTCTTGTATCGCGATGGCGGTCATGGGCGCTCCACAAACCTCCATTTCATCCGGTTGAAGAACCCGTAGCCGACGAACAGGATGAGGACCGAGAAGCCAGCCGTGATCCAGAGATATTTCCAATCCATGCCGATCGGAGCGTGGAACTGGCCCTCGAAATAAACAGGCTGCGGATCGAGGATCGCCTTGCGGTAAGCCGTGCACAGCTCAGCGATAGGATTCAGGTTGTAAATCTTATAGAGGATCGCATGATCCTTGTTGACCGTCGAGTGATAGACCTGCTCGACGAAGTACATGATCGGACACAGGAAAAAGAGAAGGTAGAGGACGACCCCCACCATGTACTTCACGTCCTCGTAGAACGCGTTCGCGGCGCTGATCAAAAAGGCAAGCCCGGTGACCAGACAGAAATTGATCACCAGAAGTACAGGCACCAGAAGGATCCCCGAATGGAACGGAAAGATGCCGGGGTGGACGATGTACACGCCGATCAGATAAACGAAAAAGACCACAAGGGCAAGGGCAAAGTGTACGAAGTTGCTCATCACCGCCGCGAGCGGCAAAATCTCGCGCGGGAAGTAGATTTTCTTGATCAAATGCACATTGCCCAGAATCGTCTGCGCCGAATCCATCAGGCACAGCTGAAAGAACATGTACGGCAGGTAGGCAGCAAGAATGTACGCGCTCAGATTTTTCGTCGGATTCTGCATGAACGTTTGGAACACGAACGTCATCACCACGACGGTGAGAAGCGGGTTCAAGAGCGACCAGAGGAAGCCGAAAAAGGAGTTCTTGTATCGGATGCGCAGGTCGCGCTCGACCATGCTGAAGAGCAGTTCTCGAAACTTCCACAGCTCCTTCAGTTCGTTCAGCATGCTTAGTTCTTGGCGATCGTGGTCACCGTCACGAGAAGATCTTGGTTTCGCGTGACGAAGTCAGGCGCGTCGGCGCCGTAGGCGACGGTGCTGCTCAGGATCGCGATACGGCTCGCGTGGTCGCGCATTCCTTGTGTGACGATCTCTAAGAGTCGGTCGTTACCAGCATCCCCGATCCGAAAAGTGTAGGGGAGGCCGCGCTTGTCCGAGTCGGCGATATCTTCTCCCGCGAGCGACTTGACGGCGAAGTTGATCGTGATCCGATCGCCCTTCCTAGCCGGCGATCCGCTGCCGAAAGGCGCGTCCATCACGACGAAGCCACGGGGCTGCGAGAAATCGGCGGTGCGCACGCCCGGGAAGAAGGCGAGTGCGCAAACAAGGGCAATCGGGTCCATAAGCGGCTAACGCATTCTACCCAACGGGAGGGGGCGGCGCTTCGTTTCGGTGGACGGGGAAATGGCTGTAGAACCTGCGCGGTCCTTCGATGGTGACGTCCGGGTCCTTGTTCTCGCATATCTCCTGCGCGTTGGGGCATCGCGAGGCGTACCGGCAGCCCGTAAAACGGGTTCGGGGGTCTGGAATCTCGCCCATCGGAGCTTCGGGAAGCTGCATCAGACGGTCCAGACTCGGCGCGGAGTCGAGCAGCGCCTTGGTGTAAGGATGGCGGGGATCCTCGAAAATGGTCTTCGTCGGACCCTCCTCAACGATCCGGCCCATATACATCACGGCAACGCGGTCGGCAAGAAATCGGACGGTCGTCAGATCGTGCGAGATGTACAAGAACGAACACCGGAGGTCGTGCTGAATCTGCTTGAGCAGGTTGAGAATCTGCGCCCGGATGCTGAGGTCCAGCGCGGCGGTGGGCTCGTCGCAGATAACGAGTGGGGGCTTCAGTGAAAGAGCCCGGCCAATGGCGACGCGTTGCCGTTGCCCACCGCTGAGTTGGTGCGGAAAGCGCGATACCAGGTCGGGCGCGAGCCCGACCTCCTTGAAAATGGCCCCCGCGTCGCCGGTCTTGCCAACGATGCGCATCGGCTCGACGACCGATTTGCCGACCCTCCAGCGCGGATCGAGGCTGGCATACGGGTCCTGCCATACAATCCCGACCTTCTCGCCAATTCCTCTAAAGGTGCCATGCACTTCCCTGCCGTCAAGCTCGATGCGGCCCGACTGCATCGGTTGTAGCCCCAGCACACAGCGAGCCAGCGTAGTCTTGCCGCAGCCCGACTCGCCGACGACCGCCACGATCTCGCCAGGCTCGACCTCCAGGGAAACGCCATCAAGGGCCCGAATCTCTCCCCCAGGCGAGCTGAAATGGACGTGAACATCCTCCACCTTCAGGAGGCTCATCGGGATTCTCCGAAAAGGCTGCGGCTCCAAAAGAGCCTCTCCCCGAGTTTGATAAGGAAGTCGTCCTTATCCACGCAGAGCAGATTCGTCACTCTCGGAGATTTTGTCACGCGAATCTCATCCCGCGTGAGCAGATGCAGGCGGGTCTGGCCATCCGCGCTCAGCACCGCTTCGCCATCGGCGGTAACTTCAAAGTGAATGTCCGAATCGGGGCTGAGCACCAACGGACGGGCGCTCAGCGTATGCGGGGCGATGGCGGTGAAGATCATCGCCTCCAGCTTGGGATCCATGATCGGGCCGCCCGCGCTCAGGTTGTACGCGGTTGACCCCGTTGGCGTGGCGACCATGACGCCATCAGCCGGATACGAGGCAAGCTCTTTGCCGTCGACCGTTACCCGAAAGGTCATCATCTGTGCGGTCACCGAGCGTTGGACGACGACCTCGTTGAGCGAGTGAATGGTGGCAATCGGCTTGCCCGAGCGGATGAGCTCGGTCTGCAGCATCATGCGCGGCTCGAATGTCGCGGTTCCGTCGAAAAACGAGCTCAGGCATGCGCCGATCTCGTTCGACATGCACTGGGTTACGAAGCCAAACCGACCGTAGTACACCCCCAAGATGGGCGTGCCGTTCTCCGAGCACAAATGCGCTGCCCGAATGAGCGTTCCATCGCCACCAAAGGTGATGACCAGATCGCAAGCGGCGAATTCAGCGTCGCTGACCACGGGTATCGACAGATGCCGAGCGCTTTCGTAATCCGCGCCGATTTCAACGCCGTGCTCGCCCAGAAACACAGCGGCGTGGACCGCTGCCTCAAGAGCATCGGTCCGCCGCGTGTTTACTAGAAGGTGAATTCGCATCGGAGTCGAGTGTTGAGTTTAGCGGGTATTCCCGATATCCTCAACACCCAACTTTTGGCTCGTTAGCCGGCGGCGCGCATACGGGTCAGATTCTTTTGAATCTGCGGATTCTCGCCGTCCATCTTCGCTGCCTTTTCGAGTAGCGCGATGGCCTGCTTGCGCTGATTCATCCGCTCGAGCGTGACCGCTAGATTGTTGTATGCGAGGGCGTTGCGCGGATTGGAGCGAATGGCACCCTGGAAGGCCGTCTTGGCTTCCGCCAACTTCGCATTCTGCAGGTACCACAGGCCGACTCCGTTCAGGGCCCCAGAATTGCCCGGCTCGGCTTTCAACACCTGCTGATAGTTGTAGCGCGCGCCTTCGTAGTCCTTGTTCAACCACAGCACGTTGGCGTAGTTGGCGCGGATGTCGGTGCGGCCCGGATTGCTCTGAACCACATCCTTCCAAGCCGCTGCGGCCTTGGCCATTTCGCCCGCCTTGACGGCGGCGGAGCCGAGGTTGATCTTCGTTTGCACGCTGCTGGGATTAAGCCCGGCAAGCTTGTCGAAGGTCGCCATCGCATCGGCGTACTTGCCTTCCTGGAACTGGATGATGCCCAGGTTATTCAGCGCGTCGATGTCGTTCGGGTTGATCTGAAGCGCCTTGGTGTAAGCCTCTTCCGCTCCCGGCTTGTCGGTCATTCCCTTGAGAACACCGATGTTGTACCAAAACGAGGCGTTGTCGCCGTTTGAGCCGGCGGCCGCATCGTAATACTTCAGCGCCTGGTTGCGGCGGTTCGTCTTCATGTACGAATCGCTGACCGCCATGTTGACGGCGCCATCGCTGCCGCTTAGGCTCGCCGATCGCTCGAGGTAAGGAATCGCCTCGGCGTACATCTTCTGGCGATAGAACGAGAAGCCCGCGTTCTTGGCGAACGTGGCATTGTCGGTCCGCAGGTCCGAAGCTCGTGCGAATGCCCGAGCCGCCTCCGGATAATTCTTGTTGCCCTCGAAGGCAACACCAAGGTTGTTCTGAACGAACGGATCGTCGCCGCGCATCGAAGCAGCCTTGCTAAAGCTCGCGATCGACTGATCGTAATCCTTGCGCCGGAGGAAAATTGTGCCGACGTTGTACTGCGCCTCGAACGAGTCGCCTTTTCGCTGGAACGCGCCAAGGGCCTTCTCCGGCTGGTCCGCCATCATATAGGCGTTGCCGAGGTTGTTCCAGATCTCCATGTCGTCGGGCGCCAAGGTGCTGGCATGCTCGAGTACGGGAATCGCCTTGTCGGGCTGACTCGTGCGGACATACAGGAAGCCGAGCCAAGAGGCCACGTCCCTTCGATCCTGCTTTTCCGAATAAAGCTGCTCAAATTGGCGCAACGCATCCTCGATGCTTCCCGCCTTGTAAGCGTCCGACGCGGCGATAACGCGCCGCTGATAATCGATTTCAGCCTGATTCAGCGCGGGCCGCTGATTTCCCTGCTGCACGTTGGTGACTTGGGCCATGGCAGAGCCACAGGCCATCGCCGCCAGAATTCCAATTCCTAGCCCCTTAAGCTTCATTTCAAACATTCTCCTTTCAATATCACATTGCTGGATACAAAAACACGCGGCCGTTTAGACGGCTCAATTGTCTGAAGCTATTCGCATCAGTTTGTTTCTGCTCCGTAGCCGAGATAACTCTCAATGGAGTTGCAATGATTGTGCCTCAGAGATTCGCCATCCCAAAGGATTGATTGATCTTTTGCCCGAATAACTAGTGCAAATCCGGGTGAAAATTCTCCCAGATGGGTGCAGCCAACCCCCTTTCGATCGGCCAATGCCTGTAGTTGTGCGGGGTTTCCCTCGATGGCCACAATAACCCGGCCCGGTAGCTCGCCGAAGAGCGCGGCATCTAAT
>JBBREM010000083.1:0-10805 GCA_038202925.1 Fimbriimonadales bacterium
CGCGTCGCTCGGCTCGCCCGCCGCGCAATTGCCGCCCAAGAGCCCGCAAGTCGGGGACCGTGCTCCCGCCTTCAAGCTCAAACTGCTCGGCAAGAACGAATGGTTCGAGCTCGGGAGCAACCTCGGCAAACGGCCGACCGTGCTGGTGTTCGGCAGCTACACGTGACCGCCCTTTCGCGCCCAGGTGGGCGCGCTGAACGCGATGGCGGCGAGCTATGCGGGCCGGGCCGATTTCAAGGTGGTCTACGTCCGTGAGGCCCATCCGGACGACGGGTGGCAGGTCGCGCAGAATCGCCGTGCGGGGATCGTGTTCAACTCCCCGAAGACCCTGGCTGAGCGCGAGAAGATTGCGTTGCAATGCGAAACCGCGCTTGCGCTGAAGATTCCCATCCTCATCGACAACATGGACGATGCGACCGAGCGGGCCTATCGCGCCTGGCCGGACCGGATCTACGTGGTGGACGCGAAGGGGAAGCTCGCCTTCGTCGGCGATCCCGGCCCGCGAGGATTTCGTCCTGCGGAAGCAGAGGCCGCGCTCAAGGCCGTTCTCGGCGACAAATAGCTTGCCGAAGCTCCAAGAGGTGCGGAATTACGTCCACTAATCTCCACCAATCAATCATGAAGCGCACCGGCCCCTGAGCCTGCGTCGTCTCGATCCCTCGGCTTCGCTCGGGATGACAATTATAAGGCTAGCGTGCAGTTGTTAGTTCGACAACTCTTCGGAGACTCTCCCGCCCAACATCTCTAAGTCAGAGGGATCAGTAAATTGCTCCCTTTTGATGCTGAGGAGCCGCGTAACCCCCTGAAAACTATTCGACTTCGAGCAAAAATGGCGTCATAAGTTGCTCCTCGTCGCTTTTGGCGTTATCCTGTAAAAACCACTGGCGTACCGCCTGTGGTTTGTTTGACTTGGAGGGTTTGTAATGGTTTCTAGGTTGAGCGGCCGATTGGCCGCGCTTTCGGTGGTTCTGTCGTTTGTGGCGGTGGCGAGTTCGGCGCCCACGCTGACGATCACGAACAGCGCTCTGTACACGGCGAGCAGCGCTCAGGCCGTGGTCAATGCGCTCACTCCCACGCTGGCTGCGCCTCCCGGAGCTGCCAGCACCTACAAGACCGCGTTCGATACTTGGAACGCGAGTGGCGGGGGACAAGGTTGGACGCTCGTCGCCGGTGCCTCGCTCGGCGCGGACACGATCTTCAACATTAACCTGTATACGGCCTATTGCTCCGGCCTCTCGGGAGGGGTCGAAATGAATATGCTCTACACGCAGGGCGCGGGCGCTCCGAATCCTGCAACCCAGGCAAACGTCGGCGATCCGGCCACGGCGTTTTGGACGCAGAGCATCGTCACCAACGATCCTCTCGGCGGCAACACGAGCCCCTACCTCGATATCTCAGAAGGCGTGAATAACGGCGGCAGCACGTTCAGTCCTCCGCTATATCCGTACCAATATGCAGGATCCAGTTTCTATGACAAGCCATTGCGAAGCGTGACCGTGGGTGGACCTTCGAAGAGCTGGACGGGAACGGCTTACATCTCAAAACGGGACACCGGGACGAAGACCCTCACCGTGTACGATGGCGTCACCTGGGGATTCACGATCACGCCCGTTCCAGAGCCGGCGACGATGGCTGTGCTGGCAATCGGCGCTCTTGCCTCAGTCGCACGGAGACGTCGCAAGAGCTAGCAATTCTCGCGCGAATTGCGCAAGCTTAAAGGCGTGCGCGGAACGTTGCTGAATACCGCGACCGTGGCCATCGGGGCTACGGTCGGGTTGCTTGTCGGAAACGGCATACCGGAAACCTACAAAGAGGTCGCGCTAAGCGGCCTCGGCCTCGTCACGTGCGGACTGGGCGTGAAACTCTTTCTTAGGTCGCACAACTCTCTCGTCGCCGCCTTCTCTGTCGCCATTGGCGGCATTATCGGCCTTGCCATCGGCATCCATGCCGGCATCGAGCATCTAAGCGAATGGGCGAGAGCGCAGTTCGGCGGCGAAGCTGGAAGGTTCAACCAGGGCCTCATCACGAGCTTCGTGCTGTTCTGCATCGGCCCGATGACCTTGCTCGGCTGCCTCAAGGATGGGCTTGAAGGGGATATCGAGCTGCTCGCCGTGAAATCGACAATGGACGGCATCGCCGCCATCTTCCTCGCCGCGACCTTCGGAGCGGGGGTGCTAGTCACGGCCGCGCTTGTCCTGATCTTTCAGGGTGCGCTCACCCTTCTTGCGCGGCCGCTCAAGCCACTTGCCGAGAACCCGATGCTGCTCGACGAACTGACGGCCTCTGGCGGCGCGATCCTGCTTGGAATCGGACTAGGCCTGCTGAACATCAAGGACCTGCACCCGGCCAACTACCTGCCGGCTCTCCTCCTCGCTCCGATTGTCGCGCTCGCGCTTGGTCGGATTCAGGCGCGCTCAGCGAAGGTGGCGGGATGAGAGACTGGCTAGCCGCCACGATTCCTGGCCATGCATTCGGGCTCGACGCCTGGCAATGGATTGGCCTCCTGCTCCTGCTGCTGTTGTCGCTCGCTAGCTTCAGCGCAGCCCGATTGGTCGCCCGACGAGTGATGAAGCTGCGAGAGCGTTTCACGGGAGCCCCGAGCATGTTGGGCGAGCGTAGCGTGCGGCGCGGCGCGGGGGTGCTCGCCTTCGTGCTGCCGTGGTACCTGCTGCACGACCAGTTCGAACTGCCCGCCCTGGTCGACTATCGATTTAGGCTTGCGATCGAAGCGGTCACCATCCTCGGCGTGGTCCTCATGCTGTTCGGCGCTTGGGACGCGGCCTGCGACGTCGTCGCGCATCGCGCGACGAGCGTCGCCAATGCGGAGCGGCTGCTCGTACCAGTTACGGGCAAGCTTGTAAGGTTCTTCATTCTGACCGCCGGCTTCCTCGCCGCCCTTGGCGTGTTCGGGGTCAACGTGACGGGCCTGCTTGCCGGAGTGGGAATCGGCGGTCTGGTGGTGGCGCTTGCAGCCAAGGACAGCGTCGAAAACGTTTTTGGCTCCCTGACGATCCTCTTCGACATGCCGTTCGCCCTCGGCGACTGGGTGAAGATCGACAAATACGAGGGCATCGTCGAGGAGATCAACCTTCGCAGCACGCGTATCCGCACCTTCGAAGATTCGATCATCACCCTGCCCAACTCGAATCTCATCAAGGCCGCCGTCGAGAACTACGGAGCACGCCGCTATCGACGCCAACGCTTCCAAATCCGGATCAGCTACGCGAACCGCGCCGCGAATCTCGAACGCTTCAATCAGGCCATCCGCAAGTATCTCGCTTCGGTCAAGAAGGTGGTGCCTGATCGAACCGTGGTCGAGATCTTCGAGATGACTGAGATGTCGGTCGGCGTGCTGGTGCAGTGCTTCGTCGAAGCTTCCAACTTCAAAGAAGAGGCCAAGCTCAGGGGCGATCTGATGCTCGCGATCTTCCGGGCTCAGGAGGAATCGGGCGTCGTCTTCGTCGGCACGCCTATATCCACACCCACTTCCTCGCCGCCCAAGTTGTCCAAGTCGAAGCTCGAAGCTGAGGTCAGAGACAAAGAGGACATCATCTAAACTAGACGCAGCCCATGATCCCCGACTGGCAGGGTTGCCCTATGAGGCGTGGAATGACACCTACGCGACGCTGCACATGTGGTCTCAGATCGTCGGAAATATCTGCCTTCAGTTCACGCCTCGCACGAATCACTTTTGGAACGCCGCCTTTCAGGTCGGCGCAAGAGGGCTTGTTACACCGCTGATGCCTTATGGCAGCCGGGCGTTTCGATCACCTTCTCGGGGCACGCCCGAGCAGCCGGACACCCGGGTGCGATCTCGGCAGAGCCAGGGGAGCGATGGCTGTGGTGCTACGTCGACGAAGTCATGGCTACCTATTAGCGGACTCTTCCCGATCCTCGACTGGAAACCCGGCGTCCCGCAGACGCCATTCAATGTCGCCCAGCCCGTCCTGATTCGCACTCGACACATAAACCGTATGCGTCACGTGGTCGGGCTCGATCTCGTCGATCCCGGGCGCGTTGATGAGGCTTTCCTGCACCGCCATCGCGTCCTCCTGCGAGACCATATCCGGGCAGTAGAACGATTTCGCAAACACTTCCATATAAATGGCGACTTCTTCAGCGGGGCCGCGGTTCGCAACCGCGTAACATCAAGAGCATGATTCTCGCCATCGCGCTGGCCCTGCAAATCGACACCGTCGCCAAGCTCCATCAACCTGACACGGCTCCCTTGAACGATCCGATGCGCCCGGTTTCGCAGATCACCCGCGAGAGCTTTACGCTCCAATACTTCACGGAAGCGCCGTGCGCGACGAAGGTCGAGATACGGCAAGACGACGTTCCGATGACGGCCTTTGGCCGCAAATCGCCGGTCGCGTGGCAAGTCATCGAGCGGTCCGGCATGACGACGACGCATCGAATCTCGGCGACGGCGCTGAAGCCTGGCGCGCGGTATTACTATCGAGTCTGGGACCCGGGCGCGAAGCCGACGAGCGAAGAGAAGAATTGGGGCGCGAGCGAGGGGTATCGACGCGAGTTCGCGGTCAGTACGCAAGCGGCTAAGGGCCGCAAGACGGTCATCCATTTGCCCGTCAAGGTGCTGCTCATGCCGAACGTAATCAACGTGCTCTCAGCCTATGGCGAGCGCACCAATCCCGCTCCCGAACCGCCCAAGCTCACTCCCGCGGAGCTTCAGAAAATCAAGGACGAGTACGCGGTCTCCTCGCGCTACTTCTGGGTCAACAGCGGCATGCGGCTTTGGGTCGACTATCAGTTCTTCGTCGACGATCGATGGCAGCGCTGGGGAGTGGAGCCGGAGGGGGCGGTTGGTGTGTACAAGGGGTTGCCTCTATGCCGAAGCTACAGCGGACAGGATTACGCGCAGCCCGGCGGCGGCACGTTCACGATTCTCGACACCAAGGACATCAACCGCGTCACCAACGATCCGGTGATCGAGGAGCGCCCCTATAGCGGGCAGATCGAGCAGGCCTTCGTGCGCAAGTGGAATCCCAACGCTAAGAAATGGGAGTTTTACAACAGCGGCGGAGGGACGTACGGCGTGGACGGTTTTCCGCAGGGAGTTCCAGGACGATCGCAATTTCTCGGCGGCGGCGACACCGCGTGGCTGGCGACCCATGAGTTTCATCACGACATGGAATCGCACGGCCAATTCTCACTCTCGAATCGCGAAGACGATCGGATCGCGTTCAACCACTACAACCCGCGTCACCGCACGTTATCCGGCAATGGCAACGTGGATGAGATGACGTGGTCGAGTTCGGGCCGCCACGGCGAGCATTGGGATGGGATGGCGTTTTGGGATCGCGTGCTCAGCGATGCGCAGTGGCTGCGGCTGTATTTCGGCTACACGGAGACCGTGAAGGATGCGGATGGCGACGGCGTTCCCGACGACGATCCGCGGCTGCCGCTCGACGAGAAGCGCTTTGGCAGCAATCCGGCGCGCGCCTCGACCGATGGCCTGATGGGAGATTTGCCGAAGGCGATGCTTAGCAACTGGGCGCCGTCGCCCCTGCAGGCAAGCTGGATCAAGACCGGCTATCAGGGCGTCGTGCCTGATCCCAAGAAGTTGGACAACGACGGAGACGGCGTGCCAGACGACCAAGACTCCTATCCCCTCTATCCCTACGAGCCCTTCATCGTCGCCCACCGCGCGACGATTGACGGAGACCCCTTCGAGTGGCGCGACGTTCCGGTTGGAGGAAAGGTTGTGAGCGGGACTGGCGTCGGGCTGACCTTCAAGCAGTCGCACGACGAGGCTGGATATTACGGGCTGTTCGAGGTCAAGGGGCCGTGGAAGCGGATCGACACAATGCTCGACGGCGAGGGGCTCGGCGTGTATTCCGGCGTCGAGATGGACTCTCTGCAGGTGCTCAATCTCGCGGCCACCAGCGGCCCTGGCGCTGGGCCGCTGGTCGGCGTGGTGGACGTGAAGATCACGCCCTTCAAGGCGCCAGGCTTGAAGTGGAAGGCGACCCGGCAGGGGGACACAACCTACTTCGAGTTCAGCCTTCCGAACCGCGGCGAGGGCAACTGGTACTGGACTCGCGGCGGGCGCGAAGTCGGCGCGCAGATCAACGTGTGGGACGACCAGAATCGGGGCTTCTCGGTGGGCGAGCCGTACCACGTGTACTACGCCCGCATGATCGAACCGGTCGGGCAAGTGCCGCTTCCGAGAAACCCGCCGACGGATATCGGCACCCAAGGCACGGCGTACCTGCCCGGCGATCCGAAGATCAGATTCGATGGCGATTGGAAGAAGGAGGGCGACGCCCTCGTCTACTACGGAGGCGATCCGGAGGGTTCAGTCATCGTCGAGATCCCCAAGCTGGGCAACTTCGATCTGCTCGCGGTGATCGAGGGCGGAAGCGACGGGGTAATCGGAGCATTCGGGCCGGGGCAGAAGATTAATGCGGGGACGGGATATGTCGGATTTGTCGGCGGCTATAACAACCGCGCGACCCGAATGAGGCTTAACGGGCAAGAGGTGGGAGATGAGCCGATTGGCATGACACCGGGTAAACACCGGCTCCAACTCACACGGCGCGACGGCGAGGTGTGGCTCATTGTAGACGGCAAGCCGTTGATCTACGGGCCCGATCCGACGCCGCAAATGGTGCTGAGCCGGGTCGCGGTGATCGGCGGTTATGGCGGCAGGCAGAAGGTGTACGAGATTCGGGTTCGGCAATAGGAGATAATTAGCTATGCGTCGCATGTTGGGTTTTCTCGCCGTTTTGGCCGCACTGGCGGCGGTGCCGGGCTGTCGAACTGCGGAGATGAAGGGCCAGGGTCCGGTTGGTCTGGTCGACGGCGCAGCGAGCGGCTCCCAGGAACTAGGCTATGGCGCGGGGAAGGGCGACTCGATGGGCCTGCCCGGACCTCAGACACACAAGGAAACCACCGACGCCAGCCAGGAGAGCCACTGATGCGCTGGCTGATCGTTCTTGTGTTGGTGGCGGCTGTTATTGGCTGCAAGAGCAGTGAGGCCGTCCCGAGCGACAGCGGCGCTGGGGCCCCAACTAAGCCGGCCAAATACCCCGGCGGCACTGGGTTGAGCGGCGGCCAGTCGGGCACGGGCACGACTTCCGGCGCTAGTACCGGCTACTGATCGCCAGCAGCTCGGCCATTGAAAACGGTCTCAGCGCGGGCCACCATGGCCCGTGCATCGGGTGGAAATTTTCCATGCTCTGCCAGTCCGCTTTCGAGCGAAGCCAAGTCTCAATCGCCTGATCCCCGTCAATGTCGCCGGCGTGGCTCCATGTCTTCACCTTCTCGCGAAGCAGCCCTTCGCTGCGCGCCCACGTGTAGTGGAGCGTGAGGGCGAGCGGCTTCTCGTAGGACGAGTTGTATTCGAATGGGAAGACCTTCCTCAGCGGCTTGAACGGCAGTCGCGGCCGGCGATTGTGCTTCAGCCGCACGTAGGGACGGTGCCCGAGGTGAAAACGTCCGATGAGCGGACGTCCATCGGGGTGCGTGATGACGAGATAGCGCCCGTCATCGAGCACGTTGTACAGCTGCAGCCAGTGCCCTGAGAAGCACCGGGAGATGCGCGGAACTTCGTCCAGCCGAGCAACCATGCCGGCAAAGTCGAGGAACTCCTCATCCGCGTCGACTTGAAGTACCCAATCCAAGCGATCCTTTGATCGAGCCACGACGCGATCGCTGGTTTCCTGCCGCTGGTACGTTTCGTTGCGCCACGCCTCCCGGTCCTTGTAGAAATCGTCTTCGATAATTTCGATCTTGTTGTGGCGGTCGTAGGACCGGATGAGATCAACGGTGTGGTCGGGCTTGATCGGAGCTCCCGTCCAGCCTCGACTCCGATCGGTGGAGACGACAATCGTCTCAACGTGATCGTAAAAGGAAGCGAGCACCCGCTCGATCGTCTCGGCGTCGTTCTGCACGACCATTGCGACGCCAACCTTGTTCACCCGGCGCGTAGTTCCTCGAGCGTAAAGGGCCGGAGCGCCGGCCAGACGGCGGGATTCGTGGGGTGGAAATTGCGCATCGTCTCCCAATTGGTGGTCGAATTTCGCCATTGCTCGAGCAGCGCATCCGCGTCGACGTCATGCGCGAGTCCCCAGGTCGTCAGTTTTTCCCGGAGCTTCGGCTCGCTCTTCGCCCAGGTGTAGTGCAGGACACAGTATTTAGAAGGCAGGTCAGCGGGAGCCTCGTAGCGGAAGGGAAGCATGGTGCGAAACGGCTTGGGCGGAAGGGTGGGCGTTCGCAGAAACCGCATCTTCGCGCCGGGCCGATGGCCGAGGGCGAATTTTTCAAGCTCAGGCTTGCCGTGCGCGTCCGTGACGACGAGCATGCGACCGTCAGGGAGCTGGTTGTACAGCACGATCCACCGCCAATGCACGCCGCGTGTCAGCTTCGGAAGCGTGCCGAGTTTCTCTCGGAAGGCCGAGAAATCGACAAATTCCTCGTCGGCGTCGATCTGCAGGACCCAGTCGACATCAGGTGCCAGTTCGCTGACCCTATCCGCCAGTTCCTGCCGTTGGATGGTTTCGTTGCCATGAGCGTCGCTGATGCGGCAGTAGTCGCCGAAGAGGAAGTCGACCTTCTTGTCCTTATCGAAGGCGCGGATGAGATCGATGGTGTTGTCTGGTGTGATCGGCAGACCGCTCCAGCCGCGCTTCAAGTCCGTCGAGACGACGATCCGCTCGACGTGATCGTAATAGGAAGCGAGCGATTTCTCTATCGTTTCCGCCTCGTTTTGAACGACTATGCCGACGGCAATGCGCGGAGCGGACATGGGTGAAATCTTACTCCCAGATCAGGTCCGGCCTGACGACGATCGTCTGCTCGCGGTCGGGGCCTACGCTCACAATCGCCACCGGCGTTCCCGTCTGCCCTTCCATGAATCGGATGTATGCCCGCGCCGGCTCAGGCAAATCGCTCATGTGGCGGGCCGAGGTTAAGTCGCCGGACCAGCCCGGCAGTTCGACGTAGTTGGGCGTCACCTTGGCGAATTCTTCAATGTCGGCCGGCACGTAACGGATTTCGCGTCCTTCGAGGTTGTAGCTTGTCGCCGCCTGCACGGTGTCGAGCCCGCTCAGGATATCGAGTCGGGTCAGAACCAAGCCCGAGAGCGAGTTGATCCTGCATGAATGGCGGAGCACCACAAGATCGAGCCAGCCGCAGCGCCGGTCGCGCCCGGTGACGGTGCCGTATTCCTTCGCCGTCGTGCGAATCCAGTCGCCGGTCGCGTCGAGCAGTTCGGTCGGAAAGGGCCCGGAGCCGACGCGAGTGGTATAAGCCTTGCACACGCCGAGGACCGAATCGATGGACCGCGGGCCGATTCCCGTCCCCAGACATGCCCCGCCGGCGACCGGATGGCTGCTCGTCACGTACGGATAGGTGCCGGAGTCCAAGTCGAGGAAGGTGCCCTGAGCGCCCTCGAACATGACGCGCTTGCCGCCGTAGACGGCCTCCTGCACGATGACCTCGGTGTCGCACACCATCGGCGCGATTCGCTCGGCATAGCCGCAATACTCGGCGTAGAGCTCATCGAATGACAGGGGCTGCTCGCCGAACATCTCCAGCAACCGGTTCTTCACCGCGAGCACTTCGCTCAGACGCCGTTTGAACCGCGCCGGATCGATCAGTTCGCTCATCCGGATGCCGATCCGGGCGACTTTGTCCTCGTAGGCCGGGCCGATGCCGCGCGAGGTGGTGCCGATCTTGTTCGCCCCGCGCGCCTCTTCTTGCAGCTTGTCGAGCATCCGGTGGAAGGGAAAAACCACGTGGGCGGCGGACGAAATTTTGAGGGGCGCAAGCTCGGCTTGTTGGGCGATGGTTCGATCATATTCGTCGAGCAGGCCCTTGGGATCGACGACCATGCCGCTGCCAAGCACCGCGATCGAGGTGGGGTGCAGGATGGCCGCCGGGATGAGCTGGAACTTGTACTCCTTGCCACCGGTGATGACGGTATGCCCGGCGTTGTTGCCGCCGGCAAACCGTACGACCATATCCGCCTGCGCGCCAAGCGCGTCGACCAGCTTCCCTTTCGCTTCGTCGCCCCATTGAGCGCCGACGATTACGAGCGTTGACATAAGTTCACTCCTCGAAAGCGCAGTCTTGACGCATGAAAAAACCGACGCCTCCTCAACTCGATGTCGAGGATCCGCCGGCATTTAGCCGTTGAGCCTTATCTCAACCGCCTCAGTATATCACTCCCCGCTGAGGAAGTCGGCGGCCTGCCGAAGATGATAGCCGTCATGGGACAGCGCAAAGGCCGCTTGCTGCTGAAGGGTCAGCACGCCGACGAATTCCCGGTCCCCGGTGCGATCCCACGCATCGTCGGCAAGGGTCTTCAAGAACTCAACGAGCGCGGTTCTATCCTTTCTCAATCGGCTCAGGCTGATGGCGACAGCGCTGCCCGCGTAGTTGCGCTCCTCGGCGAGCGTGCTTTCGTCAATGCTGGGCAGGAAGGGGTGATTTTCGTTGGCGATGCGGCGCATGCGTTCCAGCCAGATCGCATCCCAATCGGCAACATGGGCCGTCATCTCCCGCAGCGTAAAACGCTCCGGATCGGGGCGACGATCCAGCTGAGCATCTGAAGCGCCGCGCAGGAGGGCGGCAAGCACATCCGGCGTGCCATCGAGGGCTTTGAGCAGGTAGTCGCGAGCAGCTTGCGGGTAAGGCATACGACGAGGTTTACCGCGCCAGTCTAAAGCAGCACCAAGACAAACATCAAGGTCGCGAAATTATGCACCGCGTGCATAACGATCGAAGGCACGAGCGACTTTGTTTGATAGGTTAGAAAGCAGCTCATCCCTCCGATGCCG
>JBBREM010000084.1:0-10775 GCA_038202925.1 Fimbriimonadales bacterium
TTCTTTCCCGCTTCGTTGAATATCGCCGCGCGCACGCCAGGAAACGGCTGGGTGGCGGAGCCGGGTTTGGTCTTCGTGATCCCCGGCAGCGGGGTGATCATAATGGCGCCCGTCTCGGTCTGCCACCAGGTGTCGACGACCGGGCAGCGGCCGCCTCCGATGAACTCTTGGTACCACATCCAAGCCTCAGGATTGATCGGCTCGCCCACGCTGCCGAGCAGCCTCAGGGAGCTAAGATCGCAGCGCTCCGGGTACTCGGTTCCCCATTTCATGAAGGTGCGAATGGCGGTGGGGGCGGTGTAGAGAATCGTGACGCGGTGCTTCTCGACGATGCGCCAAAAGCGGTCCTTATCCGGCGTGTCCGGAGCGCCTTCGTACATGACGCACGTCGCGCCGTTGGCCATCGGGCCATAGACGATGTAGCTGTGGCCGGTCACCCAGCCGCAGTCGGCGGTGCAGAAGTACACGTCGTCCTCCTTGAGATCGAACACCCACTTGCTGGTCGCGGTGACTCCAGTGAGATAGCCGCCCGTGGTGTGAACAATGCCCTTCGGCTTGCCGGTCGAGCCGCTGGTGTACAGGATGAAGAGCAAGTCCTCGCTGTCCATCGGTTCGCACGGGCAGTCGGCGGACTGTTTCGGGACAAGATCGTGCCATTTGATCCATTCGGGACCGAAGCCCCCCTCCTCAAAGTGGTTCGTCTTTGAGGAGGGGGGTTGGGGGGTGGAGATTCGGGGCGGCGCAGCCGCTCCGATTCGCTTGAGGCAGAGCACCTTCTCGACACTCGGGCAGCCGATGTTCAACGCATCGCTCGTAATCTTCTGCAGGGGGACCACAATTCCCCGCCGCCATCCGCCGTCGGCGGTAACGATCACCTTCGCCTGGGCGTCATTGGTTCGTTCGGCCAGCGATTCGGCGCTGAATCCACCGAATACGACGCTGTGCGGTGCCCCGATGCGCGCGCAGGCGAGCATCGTGATGGCGAGCTCCGGCACCATCGGCATGTAGATGCAAACGCGGTCGCCCTTGCCAACCCCAAGCGACTTAAGGGCGTTGGCGGTGCGGCAGACTTCATCGAGCAACTCACGGTAGGTGATCTTGCGGACATCGCCCGGCTCACCTTCGAAAAGGATCGCGACCTTGTCCGCGCGGGAAGATCTCCCACCCCCAACCCCCTCCCTCAAAGACGAACCACTTTGAGGGAGGGGGCTCAAGACGTGCCGATCGACGCAGTTGTAACAGGCATTGATCTTGCCGCCGAGAAACCATTTGGCATTGGGGGCTTCGAACTCGCAGACGGTGTGCCACCGCTCGACCCAGTCCAGCTTCTCCGCCCAGCCCTCCCAAAACGCCAACGGATCGCGAGCGGCTTGCTCATAGATGGCGGGATCGTTGATATTCGCATTCGCGGCGAACTCGGGCGACGGGGCAAAGCTGCGCGTTTCGCCGAGCAGGGTGTCGATGGTGTGTGACATCGCTATCGGAATTCTACTGTAGGGGCAAGGCGTGCCTTGCCAGACAGCAATCCATGCTACGATTGTTGCGATGACGCTGCAGGTCTCGTTTGAGGAATTTGCCGAGACGGTGAAGCGCGTGCTTGGGGGTAAGGAAGCTTATGTCGCCCCCCAAGAGACCGGCGCGGTGGCGACGGCTGGCTGTGCCGAGAAGGCGATCGTCGTCGCCGCCATCAGCCTCAATCCGCCTGATCAGGCGGCTGAAGCCTTGAAAGCGTCCGGGCTCAAAGTCTTCAACGGCACATGGCTGACTGGCGAGGAGATCCTCGCCCATCTCGGGATTCAAACCGACACGTTCGTAGCCGCCGTCGCCTACAAAAGCGGAGATGACAAGGCCGGCGTCTGGATCGACGCGTATCCAGAGTTGCCGACCCAAATGACGGTGCTGAAGACGATGTATGACGAATTCCGGGAAACAGGGGAGATGGACGACGTCTTATTCGAGGAATTCATTCAGCTCGCGAACCCGAACGTCGTGATCGTCAGCCCTTCCCAGCTGCAAAGCTTCCTCAAGCAGAAGCAGGACTGCTGAACTCCCGGTAACCTGGCGCTATGCCAACTTTTCTCGCCACCTGGCGAGAACCCGGACAAACCGCCGTAGAGCAGGCTTGGGCTGCGCACCTGAAGGGCAGCGACTTGCTCGGCAGCCTAGAGGAAGGGCTCGCCGCGTGCGAGATCGACCCTTCGTTCCTCGCGATCGGCCTTGGTGCGTTTCCCAACAGCGATGGAGAACTCGAGCTTGACGCCTCAATGATGGACGGCGCCGACCTCTCCGCCGGGGCGGTGTGCGGGCTGCGGGGGATCTGCCCTGCGATCTCGGTCGCGCGGATCGTGAAGGATGAAACCCCCCACGTCATGATCGCCGGAGACCCGGCGCGGCGGCTAGCCATTCAGCACGGCATTGAGCCGCGCAACCTAATGACCGCCGAGAACATCAAGCGGTATGACGAGTGGCGGGCTAACCGAATCTCGGCCACCGAGGAGTACGTTCACTCGGCGACCGAACAACACCACGGCGACACCGTCACGATGCTCGGCTGGGAAGAGCCGGGCCATGTGGTGGCGGCATCTGCGACCAGCGGCCTGAGCTGGAAAATGCCGGGGCGGGTCGGCGATTCGCCAATCATCGGCGCGGGAATCTATGCCGACGACGAAGCCGGCTGTGCCGGCGCGACCGGATATGGCGAGGAGCTGTGGAAGGGCGTCGTATCCTTCCGCGCGGTAGAAAAAATGCGCGGCGGCATGAGTCCGCAAGAGGCCGCCGAGGACACGATTTATCAGCTCCTCCGCCGTCAGCCGGCTTCGACCGAGATGCCGTGCGTCGTGTTTTGCATGAACCCGGAAGGCGAGTTTGGAGCCGCGACGACCAAGGGAGAGTTTCCGTTGTGGATCTGCCAGGACGGCGCGTTTAGGTTCGAGGTCTTCACGGCGCTCAGCTAGGAGCTGGAGGAAAGATGAAAGAGGAAAGAGGAAAGGGGAATCAGATACACCGGCTGTCGATTGACGCCGGCGAACACTATTCCTTTGATCCTTCCTCTGACGCGGAGCGCCTTCCTCTTTCCTCTTGCAAGGAGTGTGTTCCATCGCGAAGCTAATCGGGACCGCAGGCCATGTCGACCATGGCAAGACGACGCTCATTCAAGCCCTGACCGGCATCGACGCCGATCGCCTGCCTGAAGAGAAGAAGCGTGGCATGACGATCGATATCGGCTTCGCCTATCTCGATCTGCCGGACATCGGGCGCGTGTCGATCGTCGATGTGCCCGGGCATGAGAAGTTCCTCACCAACATGCTGGTGGGCGCGTTGGGCATTGATGTGGCGCTGCTGTGCGTGGCGGCGGACGAGTCCGTCATGCCGCAGACGCGCGAGCATTTGCAGATTCTCGAACTGCTGCCGGTGGAGAAGATGGTCGTGGCGCTTACTCGATCCGATCTTGCGGACGCGGATACGTTGGAAGTAGCCCGGCTGGAAGTCGCGGAACTCCTCAAACCAACGCGCTTTGCGGATTCGCCGATCCTCCCAGTCTCCGCGCAAGCGGGAACAGGCCTCCCGGAACTGAAAAACGAGCTTATCACCGCACTCGCGGCGCCAAGCTTGGACAACCAGGCTCCGTGGTATCTGCCGATCGACCGCGTATTCACCGTCAAGGGCCACGGGTGCGTCGTGACCGGCACGCTCGCGCAGGGCGAGGTGAAGGTGGGCGACAAGGGCTACATTCAGCCGGGCAACCGAGAGGTCCGCGTGCGCGCGATCCACTCCCACAGCGACGCGCTTGAGGCGAGCGAGAAGGGCCGGCGCACCGCCCTGAACCTGAGCGGCGTCAAGGCGGAAGAAGTCCGGCGCGGGCACACGCTCGGCGCGCCGGGCGCGGTCTTCGAAACCGACATGCTCGACGCCAAGGTCGCGTGGATCGAAAAGCCCAAACACGGCAGCCGCATCCGCGTCAGCATCGGCGCCGACGAGGCGATTGGGCGGATGTTTATGAGCGAGCACGATCCGGACCTCGTCCAGCTGCGCCTGGAAAGCAAGGTCGCCGCCGCCCTGCATCAGCCGCTCATCATCCGGCGCTACAGCCCGCCCGATCTGCTTTGCGGGGGCCGCGTGCTGATTCCGCAGGCCAAGCGGCGGCGCAAAACGGACAGGATCAAGGTCCACGACAAGGGCACGGAGGACGAGGCGCTGCTCGGCGCGATTGCCGCCAATCCGAACGGCACCCTCACCGACGAGGCGTGCCGCGTGCTCGGCAAGAGCCAGCAGGCGCTGGGCAACGTGTTCGAGCGCCTGCTGAAGAAGGAGAAGGTGCGCGGGTTCGCCGGGCTCTGGTTTACGGATGAAACCTTCGACGCGGCGTGGGCGCGCTTCACCGAGGCCCTGCGCCGGCTCCACGAGAAGAACCCATCCACCGCCAATGTCGCCCGCGAGCGCGTCGTCTCCGCCGCCGACCTCCCGTGGACCGGCAAGCCGCTGGACCGCATCCTCGCGGCGATGGCCGACGACCGCCGGATCGTCCTGTCGGGCACCAATCTGCGCGAGCCGGGCTTCGCCGTGCAGCTCGCGCCGAAGCAGCGGCAGTTCCTTGACCGCATCGTCGAGGCGCTGGAGAAGGAGCCGGTCAACACGCCCAATCCGCACCAAATCGGGCTGCTCCTGCAGGCCCCGATGCCCGCCGTCGAGGAAGTCCTGCGCCTCGGGAAGCAAGCCGGCGAGATCGTGCAGATCGACGAAACGGTTTTCTACACGCGCCGCCAGCTCGAGGAATTGAAGAAGCGGACCAAGGCGTTGATGGGCACGAAATCGTTCGCCGCCGCCCAACTGCGCGACGCCCTCGGGGCCAGCCGCAAGTACGTCATTCCGCTGCTGGAATACTTCGACTCCATCCGGTTCACCACCCGCGTGGGCGACAACCGGATGATTAACGGTTGAGCAAGGACAAAAGACGAAAGAGGGAAAGACCAGAGACGTGAGCGGAGATGGGCGTTGTCTCGCATCTCCCCTCTTTGGTCTCTGGTCTTTTATTTTTTATCTTTTGTCTCCACCCGCGTGGGCGACAACCGGATGATTAACGGTTGATTGCGCATCGTCATCCTGAGCGCAGAGGCGAGCCATGCGAGTGCTCGCAGCCGACGGACCGCCGTGAACACGCGGTGTTGCGGCGGTCCTTCGGCTCGCCCGCTGGGGAGCGGCCCCGCTCAGGATGACGGGGAACGGCTAGGAAGACGCCAGGGCATGGGACAACTCCCATCTCCTACCACGACTCTGGTCTTTCCCTCTTTCGTCTCTTCCCTCTCCCGCCACAAGGCTGGAGCTGCGCTCCAGCACTCCGAAGGTTCGCATCGCGAACGGAGGCTACTTCTTCAACCCGAGGTGCGCGTAGAAGGCGTCCGTCTTCGGCTCGCGCCCGAGGTAGTCGCGCAGCATGTCGATGGCATCCATCGAGCCGCCGCGCGCGAGCACCTTCGCCCGGTAGTACGCCCCGGTCTGCGGGCTGAGCACGCCCAGCTCCTTGAACCGCTGGAACATATCCTGCGCATACACCAGCGACCACAGGTAGCCG
This sequence comes from Fimbriimonadales bacterium, assembly GCA_038202925.1. GTDB lineage: Bacteria > Armatimonadota > Fimbriimonadia > Fimbriimonadales > Fimbriimonadaceae > JAEVZK01. The sequence continues at coordinate 5,570 of JBBREM010000084.1, forward strand.
TAATACGCGCCGTTGTAGCCGACGAGATGGCCGAACGACGACTGATACCACGTGCCCGGCACCTTCTGGTAGATGGTGGACTTCTCGTAGACGTCGTTGCCGAGTTTCGTGGTGTCGACCTTGCCGCCCTCCGCCGTGTGGAAGGCCTGATCCATCGCGCCGAGGTAGAGCTGGCCCTGCGTCTCGATGCCGCTGCCGAGCGTGCGCGCCGCCTGCATGCCCTTGAGGAGCGCGGCGGGGAGCGGCTGGCCCGTCTTGTAATGCTTGGCGAACAGCTTGAGCACCTCCGGCTCCCAGACCCAGTTCTCCATCATCTGCGACGGCGCCTCGACGAAATCGCGCTCGACGGCGGTGCCGGAGAAGCGGCCCATCGTCGTCTCGGTGAGCATATTGTGGAGGCCGTGGCCGAACTCGTGGAAGAACGTCTCCACCTCGTCGTGCGGCATGAGCGACGGCTTCTCGGCGGTGGGCTTGGTGAAGTTGCAGACGAGCGCGGCGAGGGGGACTTGGACCGTTCCATCCGCCCAGACCTTGCGCTCCTGCAGCCCCCAGCACGCGGCGTGGCTGTACTTGCCCGGCCTCGGGAACAGATCGGTGAAGATGCGGCCCAGCAGCTTGCCCGACGCCTTGTCGTACACGCCCCACAGCTTCACATCGGGATGCCAGACGGGCAGGCCGAGGCTCGCCGCGTCGGCGGTGATGTCCTTGTACTGGAGGCTGTAGAGCCGCGAGGTGATGTCGAAGAAACCCTGGAACACCTTCTCCATCGGGAAGTATTCGGCGACCTTCTCGGAGTCGACGGCATACTTCTTTTTCATCAAATAGTTCTTTGTGTAGCCGTAATCCCACGGCAGGAACTTGGCCTTCTTGTCCTTGGTGTACTCGCGCTTGGCAGCCTCGAACTCGGCCTTGTCGAGCAGGGCCTTGCGGCGCACAATCGGGTCGAGCTCGGTGTAGAACTTGCGAACGGTGTTCGAGTCCTTCGCCATGCGCGTGGCGAGGACCATATCGACGGAGTTCTTGTAGCCAAGAATGTGCGCGTCCTGGTCGCGCAGGCTTATGAGCTGCTCTAAGACCGCAGCATTCTTCTGCCCGGCGCGGCGGCGGTAGGCCGTCCAGACCTTCTGGCGCGTGACCGCGTTCGGGCAGTTCTCCATAACGGCGGAATAGGTCGGGCCGTCGACGTTAAGCAGGATCATCCCGTCCGACATCGTCTGCCGGGCGAGCGTGTCCTTGGGAACGCCCTTCAACTCCTCAGGCGTGAGCGGAACCATCGTCTCGTCGTCGGCGATGTTGGTTTCAAAATCCACGCCCAGCTTATTGAGCTGCTTCTCGATCTCGGCGAGCTTGTCGCGCTTGTCCTTCGGCAGATCCATGCCCGAGAGGTGATAGTCGCGCATGGTGAACTCGAGGAAGCGCTTCTGCTCGCCTAGGAGCGCCGGATGGGTGTCGGCGTATTCCTTGACGGCGTTGTACAGCTTCTCGTTCTTGCCGATGTCGACGGACCAGTTGCTGACCGCCTCATCGGCGACGCGAGCCTCCGCCCGCACCTTGGCGTCGGTCGAGACGTTCTGGAGGAAGATGAAGATCGACGTGTCGGTATCGAGACGGGTGCTTATATCGTCGAGCGCCCCAAGCGTGTTCGCGAAGGTGCGCTGGCTCCTCGGAATCGCGACGATCTTGGCGACCGCATCGTCGGCGCGCTTTAGCGCGGCTTTGATGGGCTGGGGAGCGTCTTGCGCGCTCGCAAATGCGGCGGTAAAGAGCGCGAACGTGGCCAGGGCGGCCTTAAAGTTGTGGTGCCTGCTCATGTAGTTCTTCTTACGTTTGGCCGGCCCGCGCTTTACGCACGGTGGGCCAAACAGAAGGTTTACCGCAGACGAGGGTGCCGAATTCCCTGAACGCTGTAGCCGCCGGTCTTTAGCCGGCGCAACGACCCGAAGCTGGCCCCTGGATTTCGACACAAAAAAGCTCCCACGCATTCGCGAGGGAGCTTTGGCGGAATGAATTCCGCGAATCCGGCTTACTTGCTTCCGCAGCCGCACCCACCGCATCCGCCACCTCCGGTGGCGAGGCCCTCAATGCCCTCGTCCTCCGCGGCGAAGGACGAGCCGCAGCCGCAGGACTTGGTCGCGTTGGGATTTTCGATCTTAAATCCGCCGCCGAGCACGTCGTCGACGTAATCGACCACGGAACCGGTCATGTACTTCAGGCTTAAGTTGTCGCAGTAAATCTTGACTCCCTGCTCGGTCAGCACGACATCGCCCTCTTCGGGTTCGGCATCATCAAGGGCCATGCCGTACTGGAGCCCGGAGCACCCTCCGCCGGCCACCCATACCCGGAGCGCCGCGTTGCCTCGGTTGTTTTCTTCGATCAAGCCCTTCAGCTCGCTCGCGGCGCGCTCGGTAAGGGTGATCTGCAGTGCGGATTCCTGGGTGATTTCTTCTCGTAGTGCCATTTCCGTGGTGTCCCTTCTTATTGTACGCCCCCGGAGGCTAGAAGTTCAGGGTTGTAATTGTCATCCTGGAACTGCGCGAGGCACGAGCGCGAGTGGAAGGATCTGACACTGGGGCCTTATGTTTGTTCGCAAAAGGCGATTACAGGTAGATCCTTTCAGTTCGCCAGCTCACTTTCAGGATGACACGTTGGTGTCGATGTGTTGGGCCGGGAGTTGCGGATTTCTTGGCCAACTCCACCATGCGTTCTTGAACTACGGGCGACACATCGAGCACAAGGGACCACGAGGGAAATCCTTGTCCCTGACGGCTAGCTGGCTGCTTACGCCGAAGGCGTGTAGCCGTCACGGCATGTGACGCTTCGGCCCATACGCCGCATTATCCGGCCCCAAATTCCACCGCCTCCACTCGTCCGCGCACATCGATGAATACGAACGCTGCTCGATCGGCCCACACATAGAGCCACAACTCGCCCGTAACCTTTCTCGTCGGCCACGGCGCGTACACCGCTCCGCCCGCGATCGACTCGATTCCGCCGGCAGCATGCAGCTCGTCGGCTGACGAACGGTTGCTGGGCGGACCGATGTCGCTCAGCAGCTCCGATGTGGTCGTTCCAATTTCCCTTCTGAACTTGGGTTCGAAATTCTTGACAGCCAAGATCGTGGTGATTCCGAAATAGGCGGGCAAACCGAGGCAGATGAGGAGAACCGCCGTCACCCAAAGGGCGCGGCTACGCTTCATCGACGATCCGGCGGATATCGCCCCAGGCGCTCTGGAGATCGGAAAGGAGCGGAGTTTGCGCTCGCGCGACCCGCACTAGATCGAGGTCGATCTGAGCGAGCAAGATGTGCTCTTCGTTCACCGGCCCCTGCGCGATGATCTTCCCGAAGGGATCGACCACAATGCTGCCACCGATGAACCCCTTGCCACCCTCGAATCCGCAAAGCTGGCAGTTGACGCAGTACACGCCATGCTCCTCGGCGACAGCCGTAAGGAGTCGCTCGTATCGGTTCAGGTTCGCCACCTGCTCCCCCTCGAAGCCGCGTCCGGGGGAGGCGGCGGGGACGATGATCATCTGCGCCCCCGCCATCGCGCAGAGGGTTGGAAGAATGGAGTGCCAGGTGTCCTCGCAGATCAGCAGGCCCACTTTGCCGAAGCGCGTCTCGAAGACGGCCAGCTCACGTCCGCGTGAGACGAACCGCTCCTCATCGAACATCCCGTAGGTCGGGAGGAAGAACTTTTGGTACGTGGTTTTCACGGTTACCGCGCCATCGATCTCCAGATAGGCGATGGCGTTGTAAAGGTTGCCATCCTTCTGCTGGTAGAAGCCGACCACCGCGTCCACCTTCTTCAGGCCGTTTAGCCGCTGCGCGAGCTCGGCGCAGAGCCGGTCGTCGGTGAGACTGGATTCGAGGACCCCGCCCTCAATGAAGTAGCCGCTGGTGCTTGTTTCCGGGAAGACGACGAGGTCGGCCCCCTCGCTCGCCGCCTGCTCGATGGCGCGCGCGATCTTGTCGAGGTTGGTTTGAACCTCGGCTTTATCGGGCGCGATCTGCGCGCATGCGACCGTGAAGAGCATGGCGACAGATTACCGGCAGACCCGTGGGGGGCATTCCTGGCCCCCGCCAGGAACTTACAATTGTCATTCCGAGCTTGCAGAGCAATCCAGCCCTCGCAAGATCTACAAGACAGACTGCTAGCTCGATCCCTCGGCTTCGCTCGGGATGACAATTGTGCGCCTTCCGCCAACATTTGTCATGTAGCGTGACACTCCTACCACCGGCCCGGGATTACGAGACAATCGCCGATTCTCTCTTAGGCGCCGTCTTCGCCAACGGCAAGGCCCAACCGCGTCCCCGACATGCTTCCGCCACCCGGTTCACCGCCACCAAGTACGCCGCCAGCCGGCTGTGGACATTTTTCTCGCGTCGCATCTCAAAGAAGGCGCGGAAGGCGGCGGTCATGTGCTCGTCGAGGCGCTGATGCACGGTTTCCAGCTTCCAGCGGTCGAGGTTCAGATTCTGCACCTGCTCGAAGTAGCTAACCGTCACGCCTCCGGCGTTGCAGAGAAAGTCGGGGATGACGAAGACGCCATTGCGGTGCAGGATCATGTCGGCCTCGGGAGTTGTTGGCCCGTTGGCGAGCTCGCCCACGATCTTTGCCTTGATTCTCTCCGCGTTCGATGCGGTGATGACGTTTTCGAGTGCGCTCGGCAGGAGGACGTCGCACTGCAATTCGAGTAGCGCTTCATTAGTAATTGCTTCGGTGCCGGGCATGCCGACTACGCTGCCGGTTTTCTGCTTGTGCGCTTGGACTTCGGCGTGATCTAAACCTTTGCGCGATACGATGCCGCCTCTTGAGTCGCTGACGGCAATGACAGTCGATCCGAAGAGTTGGCAAACCAAATCATGCGCGTGGGCGCCGGCATTGCCGTAGCCCTGGATCGCGACAGTCGCCCGCGAAAGGTCGATTTCAAGCTCCCGCGCGGCCCCCCCGGAGGGTGAACATGCCGCCTCGCGCGGTGGCGTCGCCACGGCCTTGCGAGCCGCCCAGGTTCAGCGGCTTGCCCGTGATCACTCCCGGCGCGTGGCGGCCGACGATTACTTCGTATTCGTCCATCATCCACGCCATGATCTCGGGTGTCGTGTAGACATCTGGTGCCGGCACGTCCACGTCCGGCCCGATGAGGTGAGCCACCTTGCGCATATAGCCGCGCGACAGTCGTTCGAGCTCGCCAATGGATAGCTCCT
>JBBREM010000085.1:0-10771 GCA_038202925.1 Fimbriimonadales bacterium
TCGCGCATGAAGCGGGCCTCGGTCACCGGGACGTTGTCGTCCTGGTCGCCGTGGAGGATGTAGATGTCCTCGTTCAGTGCGTTCGGCAGCATCGCGAGGGTGTCGCTCGACGCCATCGAGCGCAGCAACATCTGCTCGACCGGGGTCGGGTTCTGCGGCTTCCAGCCGCCCGCGTATGACCAGAACGAGACCCACCCGGCCGAGGGGCCGATGGCCGCGAATTCGTTGGGATAGGTGAGCCCGATCTGCCACGTTCCGTGCCCGCCCATCGAGTGGCCGGTGAGGATCACACGGGCGGGATCGTGAGGGAAATCGCGCTTGGCGAGCTCCCAGACCTCCATCGCATCCATCCTCCCCCAATCCTCCCAATCGAAGCCGTAGGGACGGCGGTTGGTGGGGCAGACGATGGTGCACCAGTCCTTCGGCTTATACGCCTGCGCCTGGTTCAGCGCCTCGACGGATGCGCCGTGGACGCTCATGATGAGCGCGTTGCCGCTGGATGGCTTGAGAGCGGGAACGACGGCGTAATACTGGACGCTGCCGTCGATCTTGCTGATGAAGGTGCGCTTGTAGTGCTCGGTGAGCTTGCGTTGGCGGATGGGGATGGTTTGGGTGTCGAGAACGGCGGCTCGGCTCAGGAGGGTGAGGGAAACCGAGGTCGAGCCTTGCGCCAGGTCCTTTGGCATGAAGCTGAATTTGATCTTGCGCACAGTGTAGGGCTGGATGACGATCTCATCGGCTTGCGGGGCCTCATTGTTGGCGCGGCTGCCGTAGAGCATCTCCTGATCAATCTGCCCGGGGGCGGCATTGACCAGGATTCTTACCCTCGCGGGCTGCGCCGTGGAGTTGACCACTGGAACTGCGCCGAGCAAGGCACCTTTGTCGGACGGCAGTACGTCGGGCATGGTCGGGTCGGCGGGGTTGATCGCCACCGGCTTCGATGGTTCCACGAGCTTCGCCTGCAGCCGCCCCCGCCCGCAGGAAAAGAGGAACTCGTTCCGGCCCTTCTTCATGAGAAAGGGGAGCTGAAGCCAGCCGTAGCTGTACGGATCGCCGCATCGCAGCTCGCCGTTCACGTAGACGAGGCTGTCTCCAGCGGCTTGAAGGAGCATCGGCCGTTCCGTGGGCGAAGCAACCGCGATGTAAACGTAGCCACCGCCGAGTTCGGGACCCTCGAAAACGCCGTCCTTGTTGGCGGCGATCGCCTTCCAAGCCTGCACGCCGGTTGCGGTTGCAATCGTCGCGCCGACGGAGGGTGCCTTCCACGTGCCCTGCACGATCTCGTTCTGCACGTAATCGCGCGGCACGGGATTACGCCCGCCTTGAACGACGCCGTCGATCGCGAGACTGGTTAGAAGCGGCGTCTCGCCGGGGGTCTGGCGGGCGGCGATTGCAAGGGCAAGCGCATAAAGCATGCGCTCACTTTACTAGCCAAGCGAATGCCTTCTCGCTGCGAAGGCATTCGCTTGGTCTCGGATCGGCTACAGGGAGCCGGTTCCGTTCGGAGAGCCGTTTCCTGTCGGCAGGTCGTAGCCGACGCGGCCGGAGAATGCGCCGGCGCTGCCGCTGGTGATGTCGTGGAAGCTCCCGGCATGGGTGTAGATGTAGCTTTGCTCCGCCGCCGAGGAGGCCGAGCGGCTGCCCGAAGTATTGAAGATGCCGGCGCAAACTGGACAAGCCACGCTCGTTCCGCCAAAGATCAGCCATCCGGAAACGCCGCCGGACGGAGTGCTGTCGTACACAAGCACGCCCGTCGCGGGATCGGCAACGGCGCCGATATCCGCGCTGCCTCGCTGGGCCCCCACGACACCGGAAACCACATCCTGGAATGTGGGTCTGGAATAGAAGGCGCTGAGTCCGCAGCCCGCGCCGTTCCACACGGTTTCTCCGCCATACGCGCCGCCGCTCACCGTAAGCCGAGTTCCGCCCACGCCCACGACGTTCTTGGAACATGCGGGGAAGCTTATCGCACCGCCCGTATCGCCCGAGGAGGCAAAGTACACGCGCCCGCTCGTGAAGTTCGAATCGTAGGTGGTTTCGCCGGAAAACTCTCCGCCGCCCCAGCTCATCGAGACACACGTCACTCCGGCAAGGGTATTTGCCTTGGCTACGGCCTGAAACATATCCGTGTAGGAAGAGGATCGAGCCTCGACAAGATAGATTTTCGCGTTCGGTGCCATCGAATGCGTCCATTCGATGTCGAGAGCCGACTCCTGCGCCCAACTCGCGTTGTTCGAGGGCTTCCTACCGCTTGCGTAAACGATTTGAAAAACCTGGTTGGAACTCGACGTTACGCTAGTCGACGTTTCCTTGGGCAGGCCGTAGGTCGTCGAGAAGACGTTGAAGTCGTTGAGGGCGCTTACGTAGTGGTAAGCGATGACCACGGCGATTGCTCCTGACCCGCCATTGGCAGGCACGCCGTAGGCGGCGCGGATGTCGCTCGGCGTGTAGCCCGACGCGAACAGGCCCCGCGAGGGTCCGTGGGACATGGAATACAGCGGATTGATTCCGTCGTCGGGGATTGAAGGTGGACCGACATAGATCAGATGATTCGTATGAACCTGGGGCTCAAAGACGACTCGTCCGTTGATCGCGGTCCGGAGCCAGGGCTGGTTGGGACGCGTTGATTCAGGAACGATGATGTTCGGATCGTGGAATGGGTCTACCTGTCCTGCATAGGCGGAGCAGGCAATTGAGGCAAAACCGATAAGGGCTAATGGCCAAGGCTTCATGAAAAATAAACCTCCATTGCCGCGAACACGGCAATAGGGACACTATACGAGTTTCATGCCCTTTCGCCAAGCATATTTTTTGTTGGGAAGCCAGGGACCGCTAGGGATTCTTTAGGGCAGCGAGCTGTTGCAAGTCTTCTACGCTCGGCGTGGCCACGCCGACGTGGCGGACGACCGCCGCCGCCGCATGAGCGGCGAGGCTGAGTGTCGCCTTGAAATCCGCATTCGCCGCGCAGCCAAGGGCGACGGTGGCGACAATGGTATCGCCCGCGCCGGCAGTGTCGTAGACCTCCACCCGCGGCGCGGGGACGATGATGCAGTCATCGCCTGCGGCGACGAGGCCGGATTCGCCGAGGGTCACTAACATCCGGTGGACGCCAAGCTGATCGCGCAGCTCCCGCGCGACGGCGGGCGCGTCTTCATCGGAAATGCCCTGCCACCGCTTGAGCGCCTCGCCGGCTTCGCTTCGATTCAGGCTGACCACGGTCGCCCCGGCGTATTGGCCAAGACTGCGCGGCTTTGGATTGACAACAACGGGCACACCTTTCTTCTTCGCGTGCCGGATGACTTGACCCGCGACTTCGGCAGTTAGGGCGCCCTTGAGGTAGTCGCTCATCACTACGACCTCGTGCTGGCTTATCAACGCGATCGCGCGTTCGATCAGTTCGGCCTCAGCCTTCGGGCTTAGCGACGACTCATCCTCATGGTCGATCCGCAGGACCTGATGGGCGTGGTCTGCGAGCACGCGCGTTTTGCGAGTCGTCGGCCTCGACGCGTCGTGGACGAGCGAAGTGTGGTCGATGTGCTGCTCGGCGAGAGCCTTCTTCAGCGTTTCAGCGCCGGCGTCCTCGCCGACGATGCCGAGGATGGTGGCATAGCCCCCGAGGGCGATGACGTTCTTGGCGACGTTGGCGGCGCCGCCGGGCATCGACCAGGTCTTGTGCTGGCGGATCACCATCACCGGGGCCTCCGGGCTGATGCGGGTGGCGCGGCCCTCGATGTATTCGTCGAGCATCAGATCGCCGATGATCAGCGCCTTCTTGCTGCGGATGGCGTCGATTACGGCGGCTAGGCTCACGCGGGCAGCGGCTCCTTGAGCGCCGGCTTGCGCGCGCAAACGAAGAACAGCACCGCCCCGAGCACGACGATGCCCGCGGAGGCGACTTGGGCCTGAGTTATAGGGGTGCCGGAGATGTAGGTCGAGGATGCGATGCCCGCCCGCACCTGCGCCTCCGTGCCACCGCGCCAGAACTCGTAGATGAAGCGCGTCAGGCCGTGCAGAGCGAGGCCGATCGCGAAGATCTGTCCGAGCTGGGCCCAGTTTCGTCGCTCGAGCAAGAGGACAATGCCGATCGCGGCGAGATTCATCAGCGAGTCGTACACCTGGGCCGGGTGGCTGAGCACGTGAGCCGCCCCCGCATGGATGCCCCATGGGAGATCAGCCGGGCAGGCACCGCCGAAGCAGCAGCCATTCAGCAAGCACCCGAATCTTCCGATCGCATGGCCAAGCAGGAGCGGAACGATGAAAACATCGAGGACGGCTCGGAGCCGGACCTTCTTCCGGGCGCACCAGAACAGGATTACGATGAAGCCGCCGATGAGCGCGCCGAAGCTCGTGAGGCCAGCGAATTTCAGGCTGAAATACTCATGCCAGTCCTTCGGCGGCTCTTGCAGGAGGAAGAGCAGCCGAGCGCCCAGGACGCCGCTGATGAGGATCCAAAAGCTGAGATCAGAGAGGCTGTTCGGCTCGATGCCATAGCGCGGGGCGCGCCGGCGGGCTACGTAGAGGGCGGCGAGGAACGCGATGATGAGGATCACGCCAAAGCTGTGAACCTCGAACGAGCCAATTTTGAAGAGGACGGGGAGCATCGCGGCGCGGGGATTCTACCTTTCGGTTCAAACGGCTACGGGGGTGGCGACGTTCCTGATTGGGCCGATTCGCGTTGATCTGCATTTCAACACGGAGGAACGGAGGAGCGGAGCAAACTTGCACTTCAACGCAGTTGAGCGGAGTCGCAGAGAACTTAAAACCCCTCCGTTCCTCCGCTCCTCAGTGTTGAAATCACCCGCCGAGGTAGCGTGAGGCCGCATGATCACCCACCTCTCGTGCTGGCTTTGCGGCAAGGAGTATGTGTTTGGCAAGCCCTTGACGACGTGCGAGTGCGGCCGTCCGCTGCAGGTGCACTACAAGCTTGAGTTCGACCGCGATGCGCTCAAGGATCGCGAGGCGAATATGTGGCGGTATCGCGAGGTGCTGCCGCCGTGCGAGCCGATCTCGCTCGGCGAGGGTTGGACGCCGCTCTTTCATGCGCCGAGGCTGGGCGAGCGCTGGTACATCAAGGATGAGGGGCTGAATCCGACGGCTTCGTTCAAAGCGCGCGGCATGTCGTCGGCGGTTTCGATGGCCCGACACTTCGGCTTCGAGGCCGTGGCCGCCCCGAGCGCGGGCAATGCGGCCGGGGCGATGTGCGCGTATGCGGCCAAGGCTGGGATGAAGGCCTACGCCTACATGCCCCGCGATACTCCGAAGGTGTTCATTGAGGAGTGCCGGTTTTACGGGGCGCAGGTTGAGCTGATCGATGGGCTGATCAACGTCTGCGGCGCTGAAGTGAAGAAGCGGGTTGAGGCATCCGGCGGCACGATCTTCCCGCTCAACACGCTGAAAGAGCCCTACCGGGTGGAGGGGAAGAAGACGATGGGCTACGAGATCGCCGAGCAGATGGAGTGGCGGCTGCCGGATGTGATCGTGTATCCGACTGGCGGCGGGACCGGCCTGGTGGGCATGTGGAAGGCGTTCGGCGAGATGGAGCGGATGGGCTGGATCGGGCCGGACCGCCCCCGCATGGTGAGCGTGCAGGCCGCAGGCTGCGCCCCTATCGCGACGGCTTTTGAGAACGGCGAGAGGTTTGCCCCGCTGTATCCGGACGCTCATACGGCGGCTTCGGGTCTGCGCGTGCCGGAAGCCGTGGGCGACTTCATCATGCTCGACCTGATCCGCGCCTCGGGCGGAACGGCCTTGACGGTTACCGACGAGGAGATGGTCGCCGCTCAGCACGAGATAGCAAGCACGACGGGGATCTTCCCCGCACCGGAAGGTGGCGCTTCGCTCGCGGGGGCGCAGAAACTGCGAGAACGGGGATTCATCTCGCCGTCGGATGTCCTGGTGCTGTTCAACACTGGCTCCGGGCTGAAGTACATCCAGTAGGTTTTTGAGTACAGGTTCAGCTTCTAGGCGTCTATAATGATATGTGGCAACTTCCCATATGTGGGGAGGTGCCACTTGGGGATTCTTATGCGGATGGCACACAAGATTGTGAGGCAGCCGGATAGCGCGGGCCGCATTATCATCGGCCGGCAATATAGGGACAAGCAGTTTGTGATCGAGCCGCTTCCGAATGGCGACATCTTGCTCTCCCCAGTCGTCGTTCGGCACGAGCGCGAAGCCTGGTTATACGAAAATCCAGGAGCGATGGCCTCGGTTCAGCGCGGCCTAGAGCAATCCGCTCGCGGCGAGGGGAAGAGCCTCGGCAGCTTCGCCGAGTGCGTTGATGGCGACGACGAGGAATAACTTCTTTGCCCTTCCGTCTTTTCTTCCAGCCCGAAGCCCTCTTACAGCTGTATCAACTCGAGCATGGCGATGCGGCGAAGGATCTTAAGAAGCTCAAGAAGGTGAGAAATTGCCTCGGGCTGATCGAAACGAACCCCAAGCATCCCGAGTTGCATTCGCACAAGTATCGCGAGCTAAAGGGATTGAGCGGCGAAGATGTTTGGGAATCGTATGTCGAGAATCAAGCGTCGGCGGCCCGGAGGGTTTTCTGGCACTACGGGCCTGAGAAGGACGTCCTCACGATCGTTGCGATAACCGCGCATCCGTAGTAAGGGGCCGCAGGGCATCGTTGCGGCGAGTGCGCCGTCTCTGTAGATGCGACCTCTTCACATCGGTCGAAATCGTTGTTGTCGGTGATACAAAGTTCTCATGGCCATGGAAGGTTTGATCCCTTTGGCGTTCTAAGGCTTCTAAATGGAAGAGATGCGCGAAAACGCGATCGATATGCCCCGTCCCGAATACCCTCGGCCTAGCTTCGTGCGCGAGGAGTGGGTGAACCTGAACGGCATTTGGGAGTTCACCTACGATCACGGCTCGCGTGGCCGGCGCATGAATTGGCAGGATGGCCGCGAATTCGAGGGGCGCATCCTGGTTCCGTTCGCCTATCAGACCGAGATGAGCGGGATCAACGACAAGGGCGTGCACGAGGTCGTGTGGTACGCCCGGTCGTTCGACTTCAAAGAGGAGTGGAAGGGCCGCGACTTGCTCATCCACTTCGGCGCCGTCGACTATGCCTGCACGGTGTACGTGAACGGCATCGAAGTCGGCCACAACAAGGGCGGGCATGTACCGTTCTCCTTCGACGTCGCGCCGTATTGCCGGATGGGCGAGAACAGGCTCACGCTTCGCGTCGAGGATGCGCTCGACCCCTTCCAGCCGCGCGGCAAGCAGTCGAGCACGGGCCTTCCCCACGGCATCGACTATTACTGCACGACGGGCATCTGGCAGACGGTGTGGCTCGAGCCGGTCAGCCCAATCCGCATCGACAGCCTGCGCATCACGCCGGTCATTCACGAGCAGTCCTTCGAGCTGAAGATTTACCTGCACGCGCCGAGCTCGGACTGGGTGGTCGAGGCCGACGTTTACGACAACGGTGAGCATGTGGCCGGGATGTCTAAGCGCATTAACAGCGCGGCCGCTCGGCTGTTCGTTAAGGTGCCGGATGCCAAGCTCTGGTCGCCCGAGCATCCGCATTTGTACGACTTATGCGTGCGTCTGAAGCGCGCCAACGGCGAGATCGTCGACGAGATCGGCTCCTACGTCGGGCTGCGCTCAGTCAAGTTGCGCGATGGGCACATGTGGGTGAATGAAGAGCCCATTTATCTGAAGATGGTGCTCGACCAGGGGTATTGGCCGGAGAGCTACTTGACCGCGCCGACCGACGAGGCGCTAAAGGCGGATGTCGAATGGGCGAAGAAGTTTGGCTACAACGGCATTCGCAAGCACCAGAAGATCGAGGACCCCCGCTGGCTGTACTGGTGCGACAAGCTCGGGATGCTGGTGTGGGGCGAGATGGCGAACTCGCGCGCCTGGTCGAGCGAGACCGAGGAGATGCTGCAGGCGGAATGGGTGCGGGCCATCGAGCGCGATGTCAACCATCCGTGCATCGTGGCATGGGTCCCGGTGAACGAGAGCATGGGCTTCCCCGAGCTGGAGACCGGGCATCCAGGGCAGTACGCGTTCGTCGAGCGGATCGTCACCGCGACGCGCAAGCTCGATCCCGATCGGCCGGTGATTGATAACGACGGCTGGGAGCATACGGACGTCAGCGACATCATCGCCATCCACGACTACACGCCCAACGCGGCGGAGCTGCGCGCGCGGTATGCGGAAACGATGGAGGGCGGCAAGTTGCCGCTACTGACCTGGCTGCCGAACAAGCCGGTGTTCACGCGCGGCTCGCGCCACTGGGGCCAGCCGATCATGCTGACCGAGGTCGGCGGCTTCCTCTACATCCCGCCCGACGTACCGGAGGACCAACTCGACATGCTGTACGGCAACTACGGCTCGATTCGAACCTACGAGGAGTTGGTCGAGAAGTACCGCGACCTCATGGAAGGTATCGCCTCGCTAGGCTTCGTGACCGGCTTTTGCTACACGCAGCTCACGGATGTGGAGCAAGAGATGAACGGCCTCCTAACCTACGACCGCCGCCCCAAGGTGCCGCCGGAGGATATTGCGAATATCCACCAGGAGCTGTTCCACGCAAGAATCGCAAGCATCACGGCTCGGGCCGGTGCGTGATCGGAGATGCTCCCCTCCCCCGCGATGGGGTAGGGCTGTGGGTGGGGGCCAGTCCCACCTCCGGAACACCCGCCTCATGCAAACAATCCAACGATGCAAGCCGCTAATCGAGCGGCTTACTTCGTCTTAACTGGGAGGATCGCATGTTAACGGAAGCACAGCCCGCCCGGGCCGCAGATGCGATAACGCGATCGAACCTTGATTCTTTGCTTGCCAGCGACTTTTTCATGTGGTCGACGGGCATCGAGGACACCTTCATCACCGATCCGCACCGCAAGACGGCGCGGGCGCTCGACGAGTACGCGCTGACGCAGCACTACGCGAAGTGGCGGGAGGATATTGGCCTGATGGCGCAGCTTAGCGTGCGCTACGCGCGGTACGGCATCCCCTGGCACCTCATCGAGCCAGAGCGGGACCGGTTCGATTTCACCTGGCCCGACCAGACCTTCGAGCTGATGCTCGAATTGGGCATTCAGCCGATCGTGGACCTCGTGCATTACGGCACGCCGCCGTGGCTCGTGAGCGGGTTTGGGAATCCTGAGTACCCGGCGCGGGTGGCGGAGTATGCGAAGCAGATCGCGGAGCGATATAAGGGCCGCGTGTTTTGGTACACGCCGTTGAACGAGCCGCGGATCACCGCCTACTACTGCGGGCGGCTCGGCTGGTGGCCGCCTTACGGGAGGAGCTGGCGCGGGTTCGTGCAGGTGATGATCTCGGTGTGCAAAGGCATCGTCTTGACCCAGCGCGCTCTTCGCAAGGTCGATCCTGAGATCGTGTGCGCGCATGTCGATGCGACCGATCTGTATCACTCGCTCGACCCGCGAACCGACGCGGCGGCTGAGCTGCGGCAGAACCTGGTGTTTCTGGCGCTCGACCTGGTCTCGGGAAGGGTCGATGATCGGCATCCGCTCCGAGGCTGGCTGTTGAAACACAGGGCGGAAGATTTGGATTGGTTCCTAAGTGAGCCGGTCGAGCTCGATGTGGTGGGGGTGAACCTCTATCCGATGTTCTCTGACAAGGTGGTGCTGCCAACGTCGACGGGAACGCGCGTGCGGCTGCGGTACGGGAGCGCCGACCTGATCACTCGGCTCGGAGCGATGTATTACGAGCGGTACGAGCGGCCAATCTGGATTAGCGAGACGGCGGCGGTGGGACGTCGGCGCGAGGCTTGGCTTAGGGATTCGCTGGATGCCGTGAAGGGATTGCGAGCGGGCGGCGTGCCGGTTTTTGGCTATACGTGGTGGCCGCTGTTCGCCCTCGTGGCGTGGGGCTATCGCGAGAAGGATTTAGCGTTTGAGCGCTACCTCGTGCAGATGGGCTTGTGGAATCTGCAGGTTGCGCCGGATGGCGATCTGCGCCGAATTCCGACAAAACTCGTACAATCATATCGCCAGGTGAGTCTGGCCGGATGTGAGCGAGTGGGCCTTCTAGGAGGACGATCATAACCTTCCGCAGCTTTTTCATGGCGGGGTTCGAATGCGCGACGGGGTTTAACTCCGAGCACAAGCGGATCGACCAGATCAAGGCGACCCAGCACGATCAGTTGATCGATGCGGATTACGGGCTCGTGACCGAAATCGGTATCCGAACGGTGCGCGAAGGCGTGCGCTGGCCGGTCGTGGACCGCGGCGGCCGCATCAACCTACGTGAGTTGCGTCGCGTGCTGGAATCGGCGAACCGCAGCGGCGTCGAGCTGATCCTCGATCTCTTCCACTACGGATACCCGGAAGACCTCGACATTTTCAGCGACGCCTTTGTCGACCGCTTTGAGGAGTATTGCCTTGCCGTGGCCAAGACGGTCGCCAAACACGCCGACGTGCCCGTGCACTTCACGCCGGTTAATGAGCCCTCCTACTTCGCGTGGGCCTCAGGCGAGGCGGCGAAGTTTGCGCCCTACCTGACGGGGCGGGCTTACGACATGAAGGTCCAGTTCGTGCGAGCCGCCATTCGCGGCATCGAGGCGATTTGGTCGGTGCTGCCGTCGGCGCGCATCGTGAACGTCGATCCGATCTGCCGGGTCGCGGCTCCGGTGGGGGACGACAGCCGGGACGAGGACGTGCGGTTTTTCAATGAGGTCGCGGTCTTCGAGTGCTGGGACATGCTCGCCGGCAAGCTGCATCCCGAGCTTGGTGGCTCGCCTCGCCATTTGGACATCATCGGGCTCAACTACTACTGGACCAACCAGTGG
>JBBREM010000086.1:0-10720 GCA_038202925.1 Fimbriimonadales bacterium
GAGGGCAACGCGGTCGACATCACGGCCGCCTCCGATAAGGTGGTTCAGCAAGTCCAGGCTCAATACAAGGATCGGGGGATCACGTTTATTAAGACTCTGGAGACCGCGAAGCAGATCTCGGATTCCTTGAATGACCTTCGCTTCTCTCTGATGTTCGGCATTTTCCTTGTCGCACTGATCGTTTACATCTTCCTGCACAACTTCCGCGGCACGCTGATCGTTGTTCTCGCGATCCCGACCTGCATCTTCGCCAGCTTCATGGCGATGCGGCTGTTTGGCTTCACTGTCAACAACATGTCGATGCTTTCGCTCTCGCTGGCAATTGGCGTGCTCGTGGACGATGCAATCGTCGTTATCGAGAACATCTACCGGCACCTGCGCATGGGAGAAGATCCTCGAGATGCGGCGATCAACGGACGCTCCGAGATCGGGCTTGCGGCGATTGCCATTACCCTCGCGGATGTTGTTGTTTTTCTTCCAATCGCGACGATGGGCGGCATCGTTGGACAGTTCTTCAAGCCGCTGGCTCTTGGCTTCGTTATCGCCACCCTCTTCTCTCTGTTCGTCTCGTTCACCCTCACACCAATGCTGGCCGCGCGTTGGTATCGCAAGGGCGAGAACATGGAGCACCCGACGGGTCGATTTGCGCAGTGGTTCGAGCGGCGCTTTGGGGCGCTGGAAAACTCCTACCGGCGCGGCCTCGAATGGGGGCTTAACCACCGGTGGTTCGTGTTCATCATGGGCAACGCCGTGCTCTTTGCGGTTATCGCCTTCATCGCGGGGAGTTTTGCACCCGACGTGCAGCACGTCTTGTTCGCCGATGGCAAGCAGCAGCCTGCGCTGCCCTTGATGCTGCTGCAGCTTGCCGTGGTTCTGGGAATTGTGGTGTTCGGCTTCCAATTCCTGAGAGCGGCATTCGGCCCGGTGGCGCGCAAGCGCCTGTACCTGGGCATGGCGGGATTGATGTTCATTGGCGGCTTGTCAATGGGCTTCTCGCCGGTGTTGACGCTCATGATGGCGCTCCTTGCGCCGCTGCTTCTGATTGGCTTCGTCGGATTCTTCGCGAATATCGGGATGCGAAAGGTGAAGTCCCGACTCATCCTCAATGCCGCGCTTTTCGGTCTGATGTTTCCCGTGGCGGCGATTGGCGGCATGGCGTTTGCCCATTGGAAGCAGGACGCGGCCTTCAAGTTCTCCTTCGTCCCCTCAACCGATGAGGGGCGCATCGGCATCAACGTCCAGCTCCCCGCTGGTTCAAGCCTTGCGCGAACGCAAGAAATCGTGGGCCGCATCGAGGGCGTGGCGATGCAGGATCCCGAGGTCAAGTACGTCACTTCCCAAGTTGGCACCCAGAGCGGCGGGTTTAGCGGCGGCGGCGCTTCGGGTTCGAACTACGCTCAGATCAGCGTCACGCTTTTCGATAAGCGCGCGTTCATGGATTACTTCCGAAGCCATACGGAAAGGCTGCGTCCGAAGGATGTCTCTTCGACGGTGGTCTCGGCTCGGCTGCTCCAGAAAATCGGCCGCGTTCCAGGAGCTTCCGTCTTCGTGGATTCGGGTCAGGGAGGCGGATTCGGCGCTCCGATCCAGCTCAGCCTGGGCTCGAACGACCATGATCTGTTGGTGGCGACGGCTAAGAAGATCAGGGACGGCCTGGATAGCGGCGTGGTCCCCGGCATCGTCAATCCCGACATCAGCAGCAAGGTAGGCAAGCCTGAGCTCCAGCTCAAGCCAGATCGAGCTCGCATGGCGGACGCGAATGTCAGTCTTGCCGAACTTGGGCTCGCGCTGCGAACGCTGTATCAGGGGAATGAGGACGCGAAACTCCGCGTTCACGGCGATGAATACTCCATTCGCGTGATGCTCGACCTTAAGGATCGAAACGATCCAAACGTGATCAGCCAGGTGCCGGTGCTCTTCAAGCAAGGCAAACCAATCACCGTGGGCCAGCTCAC
Source organism: Fimbriimonadales bacterium (assembly GCA_038202925.1). Classification (GTDB taxonomy): domain Bacteria; phylum Armatimonadota; class Fimbriimonadia; order Fimbriimonadales; family Fimbriimonadaceae; genus JAEVZK01. The sequence continues at coordinate 1,956 of JBBREM010000086.1, forward strand.
GACGCCGCAGGTGAAACCGGCCTTCGATCAGATTCAGAGGCGAGCGCGGCTGGAGGAAGTGCGTGTCAGCGCCAACCTTCTTCCCGGCTTCGTGCCCGGAACCGTGAACCAGGCCGTCGTCAAGTGGATGGCAGACACCCACATCGTGCCAGAGGGCGTGCAGCTCAGACCGCTCGGCCAGGCAGATGCCACCGCGCGAGAGATGCCGTTCATGATGATGGCCTTCGCCCTCGGCTTCGTTCTCGTTTACATGCTGCTCGCGTCCCTTTACGACAACCTCTTGTACCCGCTCATCATCCAGTTCGCGCAGCCACAGGCGCTCGTTGGAGGGTTGCTGGCGCTCGTTATCACGGACAAGGCGTTGAACGTGGTCGGCTTCATCGGCCTCTTCGCGCTGATGGGGCTCGTGGGCAAGAACGCGATCCTTGTCGTCGACTACGCGAATACGCTGCGCCATCGCGGCCGTTCGCGGCACGATGCGCTCGTCGAGGCCGGCCCCACTCGCTTGCGGCCGATCCTCATGACGACCCTGGCCCTGATCGTGGGAATGATGCCCATCGCGCTCGCGCTCGGACGAGGGTCAGAATTTCGCGAGACCATCGGCATCATCATCATCGGCGGCATCTCGCTGTCGACGCTGCTGACGCTGTTCGTTATCCCGTGCTCGTACACGATCTTCGACGACATGTCGCTCGCGATCGGGCGATTCTTGCGACGCGAGGGCAGCCCGCCCGCGCCGACAGCACCGGCCGCCGAACTTACGACGGGCGATACGGAGAGCGAGCCTGATCCGAACGCGGAGATCGTGCGCGGCGGGGAGTAGGCCTCTTGGGAATTTGGAATTTGGAATTTAGAATTTAGAATTTAGAGTTGCGATCACATCGTTAGAATAGGGAGCCCTGACCCGAGAGATCCAAATTCTAAACTCCAAACTCCAAACTCTGCTTACCGCCCTGTGCGGGTTGGCGCTGCTGTTGGCAGTTGTCACGGCCAACATCTGGCTCGCCTATGCGGGGGTTGGATTTGGTGCCTATTTCGCGTTCAAGAGCGCATGGGAGTCGCTGCGATCTCGGAGCATCGACGTCAACTTCCTCATGGTCTTCGCCGCCGCCGGAGCGGTGGCGGTGGGCCAGCCGGCGGATGCGGCGGCGCTGCTGTTCCTGTTTAGCCTTTCCAGCACGCTTGAATCGCTGGCGATGGCGAAGACTCGTTCGGCGATCGAGGGACTCGTTCGGCTGCGACCATCCGAGGCGATCCTCATCCGAAGCGCGAGCGATCCACAATCGGCAATCCACAGTCCACAATCCGAACAGCGTGTCCCGGTCGAGGCGCTTCAGATTGGCGACGAGATTCGGATTCCGCCCTTTGAGTCCATCCCCACCGATGCGGAAGTCGTCGTGGGCAGAAGCCCCGTCGATCAGAGCGCGATGACTGGCGAGTCTGTGCCAGTGGAGAAGGGTCCCGGCGATACGCTTTTGGCTGGCACCCAAAATCTCGAGGGCAGCCTCATTGCGAGCGTCAAGGCGCGGGTCGGTGACAGCACCCTCGACAAGATCGTGGCTCTGGTCGCCGACGCCCAGGAGAACAAGGCGAGCGGCGAGCGGGTGAGCCACTGGTTCGGCCAGACGTACACGCTTTTCGTCGTTGCCGGGTTCGCCGTGTCCTTGTTGGTTCGGCTCTTGGCGATCCATGAGCCGATCAGCCAATCCCTGCTCGCTTCTCTTACCCTCCTCGTCGCGCTCTCCCCCTGCGCTCTCGTGATCTCGACTCCGGCGACGACCCTCAGCGCACTCACCTGGGCGGCGCGCAACGGCATCCTTGTTAGGGGCGGCATCTACATCGAGGCGGCGGGGCGCGTGAAGACGGTGGCGCTCGACAAGACGGGGACGATCACATGCGGCAAACCTCGGCTGACGGAGATATGTCTTTGCTCCTATGCCCCGGTCGCGGTCGGAGCCGCCTGCATCGAGGAGGAAAAATGCTGGCGCGGCGAGGGCACGATGTCGAAGGAGGCCCTGCGCCTCCTGCGAGCGGCGGCTGCCGCCGAACAGTACAGCGCACACCCGATCGCTGAGGCCATTCTGGAAGCTGCCCGCGAATGGAAGCTTGATGTGCCGGAGGCGGTCGACCAGCGTGTCGCGCCGGGTCTCGGCGTCAGGGCCACCGTCGATGGCGAACCCGTTATTATTGGGCAGCTGCGATTTCTCGAGCAGGAATTTCGCCCCTCTCAGGAGTTTGTGGAGCACACCAAGGAGCTGCAGGCGCGGGGAATGACGATCGCTCTCATCAGCTATGGAGGTGAATTGGCCGCGCTTGGATTTCAGGATGAGCCACGCGATGACGTGTGCGAGGTCGTTCAGCAGCTTCGCGAGCTTGGAATTGCGCGCACTGAGATGATCACCGGGGATACGGAGGAGACGGCAAAATCCGTTGCCGCTCACGCTGGCGTGGATGGGTATCGTGCCGGGCTCCTGCCGGACGAAAAGGTGGAGGCCGTCGCCGCCCTCGGCCCGGAGACGATGATGGTCGGAGACGGCGTGAACGACGCGCCCGCGCTCGCCAGGGCGAGTGTCGGAGTTGCCATGGGCGGGCTGGGTAGCGACATCACGCTCAACTCGGCGGACGTCGTGCTCATGCACGACAAGCTCTCCCGCATCCCGGAGCTCATCCGTCTCGGACGCCGAACCAACCGCATCATCGCCGCCAACCTGATCTTCGCCGCCGGCGTCATCGTAGCGCTGACCATGCTGTCGCTGTTCTTCACGTTGCCCTTGCCAATCGCGGTCGTCGGGCACGAGGGATCGACTGTGCTCGTGATTCTAAACGGGCTTAGGCTGCTGCGCGGCCCGTAGCCCGCGCCTTATTCGATGGTGAGCTTCAGCACGGGGCGCTTCGCGGCTTCGGCGTTCGTCGAATACACCTTGTAGATGCATCGCTGCCCGAAAGCCTCCACGTCGACGGTCGAGGTTAGCGCGATGGCAAAGTTCTTCGCCGGCGAGCGCTGCGCCTGGTCGAAGTATTTCGCGAAGTCGTTGGGGCCATTGAGCAGGTCGATGGTGATCGTGAACTCTTTGTCGCCGGTTGGAATCTGCGGATAGCCGGTGCCGAACACCGACTTCTCCTCGCCCTCCGGCATCAGATCCTGCGCCTTCTCGTAATCCCAGTGGCTCTCATCCCAGCTCGCGGAGACCGGCCTGGCCCTAAGGGGGTTGTCCTTCGCGTAGTCCTGCGCGTAGCCGGGGTTGGCGACGTGGGTAAGGATCAGCTTCGCCTCCGTTACCTTCCCTGCTGGCACCTTCGTGACGTCGAACTTGAGGTAGCTCGGCGAGAAATCTTGCACCTCGGCGACCTTCTTCGGGCAGTCACGGCCCTCGGCACCCCAAACGCGCAGGTAGACATCCTTCTGATCCGATGCGTGCGGGTAGACCCAGACGTCGTCGGTCGGGTTGAGCTGGAGCGTGGTGGCGGCGAGGGTTAGGGCGAGAGCGGCGAGCATTTCTTCTATTGTGGACGCCTCAATCGGGCCGATGCTTCGGCTCCGTCAGAATAGCTCTACATGCACGCGTTGCGAGTGCTGGAGTTTGAGGCGATCCGGAAGCGGCTGCAGGATCACTGCGAGACGCCGCTTGCGGCTGCCTCGGCACTAGACGTGGCACCGTCCTTCGTCGTGGACGACGTTTGGGAGTTGCTTGAGCAGACTCGCGAAGGCATGGACTTCATCGCGCGGCAGTCGCCTCCCTCGCTTGGGCCGGTCAAGGACCCGCGCCAGGCGCTTACGCGAGCAAGCAAGGGCGGCGCACTGGGCGGTCAGGAGATTTTCGCGATCGCCGATACGCTGCTGGCAATGCGCAGGATGAAGGAGGCGTTGAAGCAACGCGAGTATCCCCGGCTTTGGCGATATGTCGAGTTCGCCCCGGAACACAAGCGTCTCGAAGACCAGATTTTCGAGTCTCTGGAGCCGGATGGGTACATCAAGGATGGCGCGAGCCCGGAACTGGCCAGTCTGCGACAAAAAAAGAAGAGCGCGGCGGCGCGAATCCAGGATCGAATCCAGAGCTACACGACGGGCCCGACCCGCGATCTGCTCAGCGATCCCATCACCACGATGCGCGACGGACGATACGTGATCCCCGTCAAGTCGGAGCATCGCAGCAAGGTGCGCGGCATCGTGCACGATACGAGCTCGACCGGCGCAACCGTGTTTATCGAGCCGGAAGAGGTCTTGCAGCTCGGCAATGCCCTGCGCGAGATCGAAGGCCGGGAAAGGGCGGAGGAGGTGCGCGTTCTCGCTACTTTGAGCGGCAAGGTGGGGGCGATCGCGAATGAGGCGATCGGCGCGGTCGAGCAGGTGGCGCTCCTCGATCTGGTCTTGGCCAAGGCCAAGCTCGGCCACGACCTGCACGCAACGATTCCTCAACCCTTGCAGGGAACGGGGATCAAGATTCAGGGCGGGCGGCACCCGTTATTGGATTCGAAGATTGTCGTGCCGCTTGATATTGAGATTTATGCCTCGGGCGCCAGTGATCCGAAATCCGAAATCCGAAATCCGCCATCGAGAGGCAGCGTTCTCATCACTGGCCCGAACACCGGTGGCAAAACCGTGGCGATCAAGACGGTTGGGCTGTTCGTGCTGATGGCGCAATCGGGAATTCCGGTGCCGGGGCTGGACGTGCGGCTAGGTCCGTTCACCCAAGTGTGGGCCGACATCGGGGACGAGCAGAGCTTGGAGCAGTCCCTCTCAACCTTCAGCGGGCACATTCGCAACATCGCCGCCGCGCTTAAGGACATGAAGCAGGGGGCCCTGGTGCTGCTGGACGAAGTCGGCGCGGGCACCGACCCCGCCGAGGGAGCGGCCCTGGCGCGCGCGATTCTTGTGGAGATGCAGCGCTGTGGAGCGGCCATCTTGGCGAGCACGCACTACGGGGAGCTGAAGGCGTTCGCCTTCACCGCCGAGGGCTTCCAGAACGCCGCGATGGAGTTCGACACCAAGTCGCTGCGGCCTACTTACCGGCTCATCATGGGGGCACCGGGCGCATCGCAGGCGCTCCGCATTGCCGAGCGGTACGGCATTCCGGGTCCGGTTGTCGAGAAGGCGAAGGAAGGGCTTGGTGAGCAGCAGCAGGACCTCGCCCGGATGCTCGAGAGCCTGGAACAGGCGCAGAAGCGAGCCCGCGCGGCGCAGAGCGAGGCCGACAAGAAGCTCGCCGAGCTGCAGAAGAAGGATGCCGAGGCAGAGCGGAAGCTGGCGGAGGCGCGAGAAGTCCGCGAGAACGTGCACGGAAAAGCCCAGGACGCTATCGAGGCGGCGCTGCGCGAGATCCGGATTGAAGCGGCGCGGGTGTTTGATGAGCTCAAGCGCTCCGGCAATCAGGGCGGCGTGGAGAAATCACGCAAAGCGCTGAAGGAACTGCAGGAAGTGGGCACCGAATTCGCTCGCGAGTTGGCACCCAAGAAGCCAAAGGCCAAAACCTCACGCCTGGAGAAAGGGATGAGCGTGCGCATCGACGGCTACACGCAGGTTGGCACGCTGATCGAGGAGCCGAAGGACGGCAATGCGGTCGTGCAGATGGGGATCATGAAGATGACCGTGCCAACCACGAGCATCGAGCCGGTAGCGGCGAAGCCTGACAACACGACCAAAAAGGCGCAGACAAACATGCGCCTGCACAAGGCACAGACCGCTTCGACCGAGATTCACCTGCGAGCCATGCGCGCCGAGGACGCGGAGCGGGAGTTGGAGCGGTTCATCGACGACGCGGTCCTTGCCGGGCTTGACTCCGTGCGGATCGTGCACGGCAAAGGCGAGGGCATTCTTCGCAAGATCACTCAGGAATACCTCCGCCGCCACCCTCACGTGCGCTCGCACAAGCTGGCGGATGCGAGCGAGGGTGGGGAAGGTGTCACGGTTGCGGTTTTCCGGTAAGAAGCTCACAACTGTCATCCCGGCCGATGAGGGATGGGGTTTGCGCGAAATTACCACCATTGGAAGGCTCGATCCCAGGAGGGATCGAGATTGGGCGGAACTGAAGCCCCGCGCGGATTCACTATAGAATGAGGTCAATGGCGGCAGCGTCGTCCGCGTTTCCGCCCGCCGCGAAGGCTTGCAATCGGCGGATATCGTCGGGGCTAAAGTTGCGCCAGCCGTTTCGGTCTCTATCGACTACGTCGGCAACGCGGCCTTCGCGAAACCATCTTAGAAGAGTCTCTTTCGAGACGCCCACGAGCTTAGCAGCACCAAGGGTTGAAATTTTGTCCCCATCTAGCATGTTTCGAGGCTCCTGCGTTTGCAACTATACTTAACTATAGCCTTAAATAACTCAAAACATTTGCATTGGTAACTCAATGTGCTTTACTTCGAATTAGGCTAGCCAAACGGCGCGGGCCTAGGAATTGAGGAACATCAGTGTTCATACATCTTATTTTTGCATTCGTGCTCAGTCTCTCTCATGCATCGTCTATGGGCAACGCTTATCGACCACCGCCACAGAGCAACCCAGTGCCGAAGAATTGCAACTGCGGCGGGACGGGTCCGCTAACGGTTGTCGTCGGCAACGCCCCGGTGGTTGTGGGCGTGACCTTTACGGGGAACTGTGTCGGAGGCAGTTGCGCGTACACAATTGACACGAGCGGTACAACGCAGCGAACCTACACGGTACCTGTGAATAAGTGTCTCGTTGGTGAGCACTATGACATAACGATTACCGGGGGCCTGGTGGCTGCACGGGGACGGGTCAATGTCCCAATCAATCGTTTCCGGCCCAATCCGTTAGCTACAGCCCAATCTTCGAGGACTGCGACGTCTAGGAATTCTAGGGGGACCGATGGCAATTTTCAATTTATTTATGGCGGCTACAGCTGCGCTAGTGTCGTTCCAAAGCACTAGCTCGGAACTCGACCAAAAAGATCCGAACGTCAAGCGGTGGTTGGAACCGCTGACTGCTCTTGCGGCACGAGAGCATTGTTCAATGTTCATGGACGTGGATATTGAAAGCGCTCCACCCAGGTTGCCCAGCCTCCAGGTCGGTGTCGCCGGCCTGCGTTTGATCGCGGGGCAGATGTCGAGGCAACTGCACGACGTCAAGGGGATTCAGGTGTTTGTGCGAGACTCCGACCCAACCAGGTTAGTCCTCCAGCGCCGGTTGGCGATACTTGCTTGGCTTCGGAATTTGTCTCCAAGCGATATAGACGCCCTCGCGAACGGCCGCTACACGAGCGCCGCTCTCGATCCCAAGACCCGAGAAGACGTGGTTGGCGCTCTTGCGTACGATCCCGAAACTGCCGGGATCTACCTCGAACGGGCGGAAGACATCGGCATGAAGCTGACAGCAGGAGTCGGCGTGGTCTTCACGAACCCGGTCACCGGCAAGAGAACCTCCATCTCGCTGGAGCTTCCTCAGAAAGGGACTGCGGTTCAGCAAACAGGTAATAGTTTCGGCTCGGCAAGCATTGCGGGCTCGAATGGGAGCATTACGGTGCCGGCCCGAACTCGACAAGATATGCGCTCCCTCGCAGCTGCTCCCCTTTCCCCCAAAGGCCCTCTCAGCTTTGGGGCGGGGAGACTGCTGACATTGCGTGAGATCGCTGATGAGGGTCACCGCGTCTTTCAGAAGCTGTATGTGCTCGATGGACGAATTGCCAAGAGTACCTACTTCGTGACCGGTACGTATAGCGAAGAAGCGTTCAACGCTGCGCTGCGGGACGTGACGACGATCGACCCTGTTGCACCTCTCAAGGCGAATGCCACCGACACTCAAGCACAGATTCGCGATCTGCTCAGCTCAACGCTTAAGGCACTGCTGGGCGCGATGCCGGCCGGGTTAACTGCCGAGGATCTACTAAATGGACGCAACATGGACGCCGGCGAGCTTCGATCTGCTTTTCCGGAGTACGGGTCGTATTTCGACATGAAGGGCCTTTCGAGCGGAGTGCAGGTCTCCCTCGTGCCGACCCTGATCCTTTCTGGGAATTGTGGTTCTGCATGGCAGATGGGCAGCCCATACCGGAACGCAGATGGGTCCTTCACCACGTCGTACCGGGGCACCGGCACTCACGTCACGATCCGCTAGGCAACCGCGTCAATGTCGTGATGGAATTTGACCTCCCCGACTGCGAGAGTTCGAGCCTTCCGCGGGGGTCTCGCGATGCGAACATGGATCGCGCGAGGCATTGACGAGCTGGCCCCAGTCGTAACGGCGGTTAGGTACGGGTTCCCGATCTACTGAGCGGCTGCCCGGCGGTTCGGTATCCTGATCAGACGACATGAGCGACCTTATCAACACGGCGCGGCGAGTGCGCGAAGCCGCATACGCGCCATATAGCGGATACAAAGTCGGCTCGGCGATTCGCGGCGTCGACGGCAAGATTTGGTCCGGTTGCAACGTCGAGAACCTGTCCTACGGACTCTCGACCTGCGCGGAAAGGAACGCCGTATCCCAGATGATAAGCGACGGTTGTCACGAGATCGTGGAAGTCGCCGTAGTAACGAAAGACGGCGGTGCGCCTTGCGGAGCCTGCCTGCAGGTGCTCTACGAATTCAGTCCAGATCCCGCGAAGGTGAAGGTCTCGACGACGAGCGAGGCAGGAGCAACGCGGGAGCACCGACTTTCAGAATTGATGCCGCACGGATTTCGGTCCGAGGCGGTTAAGCGAACGGTTTAGGGCCTTGGCACAGTCAAGCTACTTGCAGGCTCGTTAGGTTAAGGAGACGTTTTGAAGTTCTGGCTATCATTTTTCGCACTTGTCGTGCTCATCCTCGCCATCGGTTG
>JBBREM010000087.1:0-10699 GCA_038202925.1 Fimbriimonadales bacterium
AGCCCGTCGATATCGCGCGCCTTGGCGAGGGCGTCGAGCTTGCCGAGCAGATCGTTCTGGCCGAGGGCGAGCGCCGCAAGAGCGGGAAGCAGCATTGCATGAGCATACGCGCAAGGACTGAGCTCGTGTTGCTGAAAAATCCCTGTGGTGGGGGCAGGAATGTCCCCGCCACTAAACCTTGAGGGCGGCTTTCAGCTTCGCGGCGAAATTGTCGATTTGCGCCTTGGTGCGGATTTCGGTGACTGCCACCAGCAGACAGTTTCCCAACTCCGGATAGTAGAAGCCAAGAGGTAGGCCGCAGAGGATGCCCTGATTCAACAATTCTGATTGCACCTCGCGCGGATCGCGCGGCAGTTCCAGGACGAACTCGCCAAAGACTTTGCTTTCAAACCTGATCTTCGCGCCGGCCTCGGTCAGCTTCTGCATCGCGTATTGAGTGTTTTGCACCGTGCTTTTCGCGACTTGCTGCATGCCGTTCTTGCCGAGTGCTTCCATGTAAACGGTCGCGGCGAGGGCCATGAGGGCTTCGTTCGTACAGATGTTCGAGGTCGCCTTTTCGCGGCGAATGTCCTGCTCGCGAGTGCGGAGGGTCATGACGTAGCCGATCTCGTCGCCATGCGCTTCCTTTGTGCGGCCCACAATGCGACCTGGGATGCGGCGGACGAGCGACTCTTTGCAGGCGAAGAGACCGCAAAGCGGTCCGCCGTAGCCCATCGCAATGCCCATTGGCTGGCCCTCTCCGACGACGATATCGGCGTCGAATTCGCCGGGCGGCTTGAGGAGCGCGCAGGCGATCGGGTCGGCGACGACGATGAACATCGCTCCCGCATTTCTCGCCGCGTCTCGCGCAACCGCCAGGTCTTCGATCGCGCCGAAGAAGTTCGGATACTGAACGATCACGCAGGCGGCATCGCCGTCGACCTTGCTGTAATCAGCGGTGACTCCATCGGGCGTTTTGATGGTCTCGACATTCAGCGACATCGACCAACTATAGGTGTCGAGCACCTGACGGTAATGCGGGTGGACGGCTTGGCTGACGACGATTTTCTTGCGCCCGTTCGCGCCGTAGGCGAGGATGGCGGCCTCGGCCATTGAGGTCGCCGCGTCGTACATGGACGCGTTTGCGACATCCATGCCGAACAGCTCGGCGACCATGGATTGGAATTCGTAGATGGTTTGAAGGTAGCCCTGGCTCAGCTCGGGCTGATAGGGCGTGTAAGCGGTGAGGAACTCGCCGCGCGAGATGACCGCGCCGACAGTGGCGGGGATGTATCGGTCGTAGATGCCCGCGCCGAGGAAGCAAACGGCGTCGTGCAGCATCTCCTTGTTCTGCTCGCTGAGCTGCGCCATGTGGGCGAGCAGCCGGTGCTCGTCGAGCGCGTGGGGGATGTCGAGCTGGCCCTTCAGGCGAAGGTCGTCAGGGATGTCGCGGAAGAGCTCGTCAATGCTCATCGCGCCGATGGTGGCGAGCATCTCCTGGCGGTCCTGTTCGGTGTGGGGGATGTAGGGCATTCGGCGGAGGGTGTTGGGTATTGGGTGTTGGGAAGTTGGGATGTTGGGTATTGGGTATTGGGGTGTTTGGGTAAATGCTAGCGTCAGTGGACGAGGCCCTGGTAGGTGGTTGCGTCCAGCAGAGCGTCGGCGTCGGCGGGACTGCTCAGGCGGATCTTGACCATCCAGCCGTCGCCATAGGGGTTGCTGTTCAGCAGCTCGCTGCGCGCGCCGAGAGAGTCATTCACTGCGACCACTTCGCCAGCCACCGGGGCGTAGATGTCGGAAACGGTCTTCACCGACTCCACGCTGCCGACGCTGTCTCCGGCGCTGAGCACGCGTCCTGGCGTGGGCAGATCGACGTAGACGATGTCGCCGAGCTCGGACTGGGCGAAGTCGGTAATGCCGACGGTCGCCACGTCGCCTTCGATTCGGACCCACTCATGGGTGTTGGTGTACTTCAGATCGCCTGGAATGTTGGCCATTTTTTGGAATCTCTGCTACCGATTCGGTGTCGCGAGATTACCCCTTGGCACCGCCTTCGCACGTTCACTGGGAAGCTCTCTGAGCAGGTAACTTCGAGGCGCGTGAGGCGGATCGACTTCGTGACCCTTTTCCCCGAGCAAGTGCTCGGAGCGCTAGCTCACAGCATGACGCAGCGCGCACAGGATGGTGGCTTCGTGCAATTCGGCACGGCCAGTCCTCGCGATTTCACCATAGATAAGCATCGCACCGTAGACGATTCGCCTTTCGGCGGCGGTCCGGGAATGGTCATGAAGGCAGAGCCGGTGGCTCTGGCGATCGAGTCGCTCGGCTCGCCGGCGGTGGTGTTCACCGACCCGACGGGCACGCGGTTTACCCAGGCTGATGCGCTCTTCCTTTCGAGTCTGAAGCACGTAATCTTCGTGTGCGGTCACTACGAAGGCATCGACGACCGCGTGCGCGAGCGCTTTGCGACGCATACGTTCAGCATCGGCGATTACGTGTTAACGAATGGCGAACTACCGGCGCTCACCATGGCCGACGCAGTGGTTAGGCTGATACCAGGGGTTCTGGGCTCGGAAGCGAGCCTGCAGATTGATAGCCATGCGGGCGGGTTGCTAAGCGCCCCTCAATACACTCGGCCCGAGGAATGGCGCGGCATGAAGGTGCCGGACGTGCTGACCAGCGGCGACCACAAAGCAATCGCTCGGTGGCGGCGACAGCAGGGGCTGAAATTGACCCGAAGCACCAGACCCGATCTGTTCGCGCGGGCGGATCTGACTGCCGAGGACCTGAAGCTCCTCGATGAGCAGTAGCGGGGACTTGGGTTGAGTCTATCGCCTCGAATATGCCATCATCTTCAGGTTGACCCAGAATGGGAACCGGTTGAGCGGCGCGCGCGTTGCTCCCGAGAGAACGAACCATGTCCAAAGCAGCGATTTTAGAGAGCGTCGTCCAGGAGTCCAAAAAGACCGACCTGCCGAAGATTTGGCCCGGCGACAACGTCAAGGTGCATGTCAAAGTACGCGAGGCCGGCAAAGAGCGAATCCAGCTCTACGAAGGGCTCGTGATCGCCGTTAAGAACGGCAGCATCGCTGAGACGATCACCGTGCGCAAGATGAGCAGCCAGATCGGCGTCGAGCGCACATTCCCTTTGCACTCGCCGAACGTGGCCAAGATCGAGGTCACGCGACGCGGCAAGGTTCGGCGCGCGAAGCTTTACTATCTTCGAGACAAGGTGGGTAAGGACGCCCGCATCAAAGAGCGACGCTAAACAAACACCGTGTGGCCCGTTCTTGCACAGGCTGAAACCGGTGGCTTACGCAGCACCATTGACTCTCTGGCTCGCACTCCGCTGAGCCAGATCGTCATTTTTGTTTCCATCTGTTCGATTCTCCGCCTGGCTCTGTATCCGTACCTGAGAAGGACGGTGGCCCATCGCCGCAGCGGCGGCTATTCGGTGGCGAAGTTCGCGAACGAGGCGATGGACGCGATTGTCTATGCCGGCGTGTTCGTGTTCATGATCATCCGGCCGTTCTTCATCCAGGCCTTCTTGATCCCGTCCGGCTCGATGCTGCAGACACTCTATCTCAATGATTTCATCGTCGCGAATAAGGCGATCTATCGCTACACGGAGCCCAAAGTTGGCGACATCGTCGTGTTCAAGCCGCCGGATTGGGCCCTGAACGCCGACCAGCATGACGTGGACTTTATCAAGCGCTGCCAGGGCGTACCGGGCGACGTCGTCGAAGTTCGAGAGGGATTCATGTTCAGAAACGGCGCCCGTGTCAATGAGGCTTATCTCAGCGACTCGCCGGGCAACTCGACGGACGCCAACGGCCACCCGGCCCACACCGGCGCCGATACCGGCATGCGCGAAGATTGGAAGCTCGTTCACTACACCGGCAAAGCCAGGCCCGACCTATACGACCAGTACGTCCCGGTTCAAATTCAGCGCATCGGTCTGGGAGACGCGGAAGCTCGGTTCAACTACCACGTTTCCGTCGCGCACAAATACGCGGCGGGAATTCCGCTCAACCCCGCGCCGCGCACTTCATGGGTGCTTGAAGACGAATGGATCCCGATCGCAAACTGGTCGCCGGAGGAAAAGCAATACGAGCAAGAGCTCGAATCCTCGCCTCCTGCTGCAGTGCCGAAGGGCTACGTGCTGATGATGGGCGATAACCGGAACAACTCCTTCGACGGACGGGCCTGGGGGCTCGTGCCTCGCGACGACGTCATCGGCCGTTCCGAATTCATCTGGCTTCCCTTCAATCGTTGGCGAGTCACGCGTTAGCTCTTCTTTCGCAGCATCCGAGTGGCAACAGTTGTTTGGCGGCTTGCATCTCCAGCTTCGCTGGAGACGGGGACAGGAATGTTCCCGCCACTGGGTGATGAGCCGGTGAGTAGAATCTGGGCGTGAACCGTGACGCGCTCGCGAGCTTGGAACTCCTGCTAGAAGGCAACCGGCGCTTTCAGGCCGGCGAGAGCAATCACTATCACTACCCCGCCGATCTGCGGCGCGAAATTGCGGTCGGGCAAGAGCCGCAAGCCGCAATTATCACCTGCGTGGACGGCAGAGTCGCGCCGGAGATCATCTTCGATCAGCCTCTGGGCAGCCTCTTTGTCAGCCGCGTGCCAGCCAATGTCGCTTCCGACAGCGCTAAATGGATGCTCGAGATCGCCGTGCAGAACATGCAGGTTCCGCTTGTGATGGTGATGGGGCATACCGAGTGCCTGGCGGTCGGCCAGATCGTGCGCGGAGAAAGCGGGCCGGGCGGCTCGCTGCGGATGAACGTGGCGCGGGCGGTGCACTCGGCGAAGATGAAAAACCCGCCCGACATTTTCCGCCAGTCGGTTATCGAGAACGCGCTGCAAACCGTGGACGATCTTAAAACGGAGTCGTGGGCACTGAGAAACGCGATGGATAGCGGCAAGATCGAGATCGTCGCGGCCCTCTACGACGTGCATACCGGCATGGTCGAGCTGCATGGCGCGGAGGCTCTGACTGCTGGCTGACACCGGTCTCATGACCGATCGCGATCTCCTGCTCACGATCGCGGTGATCACGGCGGCGATCCTCGCGGTGGTGCTCGGCGGGATTTACGTGTTTGCTCGGTTTTCCCAGAAGGAGAAGGCGGGGCGGGAGCGGCAAATCAATACGGCCGTGGAGATCGCCAAGGGCGAAGTGAAGGATTAAGGATTGAGGACTTAGGATCTAGGATTGAGTGGCGGTGTCGAGCGGCGAGACGGCTGACCGGATCCTTGCGCCTAGGCCGCGAATCGGGCTCCAATTAAGAGGCGTCATAGAAATCTACATGCAAGAGTTGCATTCCTCAATCGAGGTACCAGGGGTCCGCAGATGATCCGCGTGGCCGCAGTGGCGTGGAAGCTGCGCCCGATCAAGTGCGACAGCGAGTTTTTCGGCCATTTTCACGACTTGATCTCCCACGCCTACGATGCCGGGGCGGACGTCGTCGTGCTGCCCGAACTCCCCGTCCTCGAACTGCTCAACATCGAGCCGAAGCTTGCCGAGCGCAAAGCCGCCCGCTACCTTGCCCAGTACGGCACCGCCGTCGAGGAATGGCTGACCCGCATTAGCTGCTCGAGCGGGATGACGCTCGTCGGAGGATCCTATTTCAAGGAAACGCCAGAGGGGATCGTTAACGCCTCGGCGGTCGCCGACCCCGCCCGGGGGCTCGTGATCGCGACGAAGAACAATCTCACGACCTACGAGCGCAAGATGTGGAATCTGCAGCCCGGGCATGGACTGGCGAAGCCGTACGATGGCAGGATTGGCGTGACCATTTGCTACGACAGCGAGTTCCCCGAATCTGGACGCGCCCTAGCGGAAGAAGGCGTGCTCGTGCAGTGCGTCCCCGCCTTCACGGAGACGCAGCACGGGTTTCAGCGCGTACGCTGGTCGTGCAAGGCGAGGGCGATCGAGAACCAGAACTACGTGGTTCACGCTTCCCTGCTCGGCTCGCTGGGCCGCGAGCCGGTGACGCAGACCTACGGCTCGTCGGCGATTCTGACGCCGAGCATCGAACCCTTCCCGGTGAGCGCGGTGCTCGCCGAGACGGAGCTCGGCGAGGAAGGCGTGGCGGTGGCCGATCTGGACCTGGACATGATCATACAGGCGCGTGAGTCCGGCGACGTGCGCAACTGGAACGACCGCCACTCCGGCGACTGGTTATTGCGGCGCGAGAGCTAGCGACTTCGACTCTTCACCGTTCCGGCCCATTCTGCATGTATGATGTTTTCAGGCGCTGCCGCAGACAGACCCTGCGAGCCCGACCATCCGCCTGACGCGTTTGGCCTGACTGCGACGGCGCATTGTAGGGGCATGGCGTGCCATGCCCGTGGACCGTCGGCGGGCAACGCACGCGTTGCCCCTACAAAACCAAACCCAAAGGAGGGTCTAGGTGAAGCAATACACCGCAGACAAGATACGAAACGTGGCCATTGTAGGCCATGGCGGCTCAGGCAAGACAATGCTTGTCGAACATCTGCTCTATACCGCCGGAGCGACTGAGAGAGTCGGCAGCGTGGACGCCGGGAACACGCAGAGCGACTTCGATCCCCTCGAAATCCGGCGCAAGATCTCGCTCAGCGCGAGCATCGTCCCCATCGAATGGCACGGCTGCAAGGTCAACCTCATCGACGTGCCCGGGTACCCCGACTTTATCGGCGATCTGCACGCGATAGCGCGCGTGGTCGAATCAATGATCATCGTCTGCGAGGCCAAGCGAGACCTCGATGTCGGCTTTGAGATGGCTTGGGAAGTCGCCGAGCAGCACGGCTTGGCGACCGCTATTTTTGTCAACAAGCTCGAGCGAGACAATGCCGATTTTGCCGGTCTCATGGAGACGCTGCATGAGCGCTATGGCCGCAAAGTCGTCGATGTACAGATTCCAATCGGCCACCAAGCCGCCTTTAGCGGCGTCCTCGATTTGCTCAATATGACGGTTTACAAGGGCAAGGACCGCGGTACCGAGATCGATGAGATTCCGTCCGGCTACGCCGAAGAGGCCAATCGGCTGCGCGACAAGGCGATGGACTCCGCCGCCGAGGGCGACGACGATCTGGCTCTGAAATATCTGGACGGGCAAGAGCTGACGACCGAGGAGATCGAACACGGTCTGCTCATGGGCATCGAGAGCGGCAAGGTCGTGCCGGTTATGGTCGGTTCGGCGATGAGCGGGATCGGGGTGCAGACGCTGCTCGACCGCATCTGCGCCGAACTTCCCTCGCCAGTCGACGTGCCGAAGGAATTCGAGGGCAAGGCGTTGACGCCCGATCCGAATGGGCCGCTTGCCGGATTTGTTTTCAAGACAACTGCCGACCCTTACGTGGGCAAAATCAACTACGTGCGCATGTTTAGCGGGACCCTCAAGCACGACGCGCATGTGCTGAATATCAATCGCGACAAAGACGAGCGCATCCACAACCTGTTTTATCCGCACGGCAAGGGACAGGAGACGGCGACCGAGATCGTAGCTGGCGATATCTGCGCCATCGCGAAGCTGCAGGACACGCATACCGGGGACACGCTCACCACGGTGAAAGACCGCATCAAGATTCCGCCGATCGACTTCCCGGAGCCGATCTACCGCGTCGCGGTCGTGCCGGTGACGAAGGCGGACGAGGACAAACTGGGCAATGCGATTCAGCGGCTGCTCGAGGAGGACCCGACGTTCCGCCACTCCCGCGACCCGGTCGCGCACCAGGAGATTCTGGAGGGGATGGGCGACATCCACCTCGACGCGGTCATCGAGAAGCTCAAGAGCAAGTTCGGCGTGAACGTGAAGACCGAGGATGCAAGGGTTCCGTACAAGGAAACCGTTCGCAGCACGGCCAAAGCGCAGGGCCGGCACAAGCGGCAAACCGGCGGCAAGGGCCAGTTCGGCGATTGCTGGATCGAGCTTGCGCCTCTGGACCGCGGACACGGCTTTGTGTTTGAGAACAAGGTGGTCGGCGGCGCGATCCCGAAGAACTTCATTCCCGCGATCGAGAAGGGGATTCGGGAGGCGATGGAGCATGGTCTCATCGCCGGCTATCAGCTGGTCGATCTGAAGATTACGGTCTACGACGGCAGCTATCATGATGTCGACTCGAGCGAGGCGGCGTTCAAAATGGCGGGAGCGATTGCACTACGCAATGCGGCTGAGAAGGCTCAGCCGACGATCCTCGAGCCGTTGCTCGACGTCGAGGTCGATGTGCCGGACGAGAACGTGGGCGACGTGGTCGGCGATCTCAACGGGCGGCGCGGGCGACTCGCCGGCATGGACCCGATCGCGCCAGGTAAGACGCGCATTCGCGGGACCGTTCCGATGGCGACGATGATGCGCTACGCGCTCGACCTGCGGTCGATCACCAAGGGTCGCGGGCGGTTCAAGCAGACGGTTGCGCGCTACGAGGATATGCCGACTCCAGAGCAGCAGACGCTGATCCAGGAGTACGCGAAGATGCGGGCGCTCCACGAGCAGGAACACTAGTCTGGGATGTGGAATAGCGTATGGCGGATGGCGGAGTTTTCCGCTATTCGCCCCTTTTTCATGGGCCGAAACTAAGGCTCGTACTTGAGTGTTATATACTCATGTTGTTGAGCATAGATGGCTAAAGACTACTACCAGCTACTCGGGGTTTCTAAGGGTGCGGATGAGAAGGAAGTCAAGTCGGCGTACCGCAAGCTCGCGCGCAAGCTGCACCCCGACGTGAACCCCGGCGACAAGTCATCCGAGGCCAAATTCAAAGAGGTCAGCGAAGCCTACGACGTGCTCGGCGACCCGGAAAAGCGCAAGAAGTATGACCAGTTTGGCGAGCACTGGGAGCAAGCGGGCAACTTCGCGGGCGGCGCGCCCGGCCAGAGGGAAGATCATTTCGATTTCGGCGAGAGCGCCGGAGGTGGCGGCGGGTTCGAGACGATCTTCAGCCAGTTCTTCGGCGGCGATCCGCGCGCCGGACGGGGACGCGGGGCTCGGATCCAATACGAAGACCTCGAAATGGGCCAGCCGAAGGACATCGAGAAGCAGATCGAAGTGTCGCTCGAAGAGATCGACAAGGGCACGAAGCGATTGCTCACTTATCAGACGATGAACGCCCAGCGCACGATCAACGGCATCAGTACCGTCCCGAACACGA
Organism: Fimbriimonadales bacterium; assembly: GCA_038202925.1. Lineage (GTDB taxonomy): Bacteria > Armatimonadota > Fimbriimonadia > Fimbriimonadales > Fimbriimonadaceae > JAEVZK01. The sequence goes on from JBBREM010000087.1 coordinate 9,118, forward strand.
AGAAGGTCGAGGTAACGATTCCGGCGGGCATTGCGGACGGGAAAAAGCTGCGAGTGCCTGGCAAAGGGGCAGCCGGCGTCAACGGCAAGGCCGGCGATCTCTATCTCACCGTGAAGTGGGCGAGGCATGACAAGTTCAAGCTAATCGGCGACAACCTTGAGGTCGAGGTGCCGGTCTCCTTCACCACCGCCGCCCTGGGCGGAGAGATCACGGTTCCGACATTGCGCTCGAATCTCACGATGAAGATCCCCGAGGGCACCCAGAGCGGCCAGAGCTTCCGATTGAAGGGCCAAGGGATAACCAAGACCGGCGGCTCGCGCGGGGATTTGATGGCTCGGGTGAAGGTGACCGTTCCGAAGCATCCGACGGCAGAGCAGCGCAAGCTGCTGCAGGAGTTGGCGGCGATGGAGGAAAGTGCGGCGTGAGGACCAGCAACCAGCCGGTTTACATGATCGGAGTCGCCGCGGAGATGTGCGCGGTCCATCCGCAAACCTTGCGACAGTACGAGCGGCTGGGCCTCGTCGTGCCGTCACGGGCGGGGGCGAAGAACCGGCTGTACAGCGACGACGATATTGCGCGCGTGCGCCGGATTCAGCGGCTGACTCAGGACATGGGGGTCAACCTTGCGGGGGTCGAGTTGATTTTGAGGCTCCTAGACGACATGGAGGAGATGCGGCGCGACATGGAATCGCAGCTGCGCGACTATGTCGAAGAAGCGGAGCGGCGGATCACCTCGTTCCTCGACAACAGCAACATTCCGATGCGGAAGGACGAGACGCTGCTGCCCGTTCCGAACATTAAGATCAAGCGAGCCGCGAATCTTTAGGCCGCGCAGCATGCCGCTGCGGCTACATATGCTTCGCACGTAGGGGACTCCTGCCCTACCATCCGCAACCGGCCTTTGCTACAATTCTGCATGGCGTTTGGATGGGAAGGAGACTTGGTGCGGCTGGCACCGCTTGATCTGGAGAAGCATCTAGACAATGCTGTGCGCTGGCTTAACGACCCGGAGGTTACGCACAACCTCCTCATCGGCGACGTCCCGATGACCCGGCTGATGGAGGAGGAATATCTCCGCAAGTCGGCTTTGGGCTCCGACACCGATATCACCTTCGCCATCGAGACGCTGGGCGGCAAGCATATCGGCTTCAGTGGCATCCATGGCATCAACTGGCGTCACGGATTCGCGTCTTCCGGCACGGTGATCGGGGAGAAGGAGGAGCATGGGAAGGGCTATGGTTCCGACGCGGCCAAGGTGAGGGCTCGGTATTGCTTCGACGTGCTCGGTCTGCGCCAAATTTATTCCGGCTATCTCGAGGGGAACGACCGATCTCGCGGGATGCTCACCCGTGCTGGGTATGTGGAATGCGGTCGGAAGCCAAAGCGCTACTGGAAACGCGGCCGGTTTGTGGATGAGATCCTCATGGTTCTTGATCGTGACCGCTGGGCTGTGGCCGGGGGAAAGAACTTGGGTTAGGGAGCCATCGATGGCGAATCCAGTGGCGGGGGCATTCCTGTCCCCGAATGGACCGCAGGTCCAGCAAAGCAGAGCTTCGGCTTCGCCGGAGTCGGGGACAGGAAT
>JBBREM010000088.1:0-10656 GCA_038202925.1 Fimbriimonadales bacterium
ATAGTGCTGACCTGCACAAACGCGCCCACTGCTCGGCTCGCTTCACCGAATAACCCACGCACGGCGATGCCGCGATTGGCTAGCGCCTTCAATACGCCGGGAAGGCGTTTTGCTTGGGCGAGCCCGATCAAGTGAAACATCGCTGACAGACGACGCCCGCGGCCGGCGTTGTAGGGCGAGGCGGAGAGAAAGCCGAAGTGAGGGGAATAGGCAAACTCGAGCTTCTCGTTCAGCTTTTTAAGGGCAGCCTTGGATAGCGCGTGAGCGGTTCCGGGCGACCACCCTGCGGTCAGCGCCTGCAGGCGCAGGTGGTCCTCCTCGTGAAGCATGAGACTGAGGGAGCGCTCCTGATTAAGCAGCAGCGCACGGCCCGTCTTCGTCCACTCCAGGTGAGGCGAAGCCAGACGGCAGGCGACGAGATAATCGCGCTCGGCGCTAGAGATGCGCGTAAATACCTCGAACTCAAGCGGCTCCGCCGCGCTCGTGATCTTCTTGGAGATCGAGGTCAGCTCAAAACCGTCGGCGAGATGGGTGAAGCGGTGGCCGCGCAGGTTCCGCATGACGCGGGCTCGCGTGCTCAAGACAACGTCGCCTTGAGGGGCATCGCTCGATAGCCAAGCGGGGGGAGGCATCGAGCGGAGCACGAGGCGCTTCCAGGCTTCAACCTCCTTCACCGCGTCTTGCTTCACGCCAGGATTCTACTACCCGTCCGTAAGGTTAAGGGCGTAGTCGGCAGGCACGCTAAGCGGAGTGAATATATCTTCAGTCTGAGAGCTGTGATTCGACCGCCGTCGCGCCAACAATTGCGGTAGCTGTGCATCCAGACTGCCCACCATAAAGGGCAGCAAGATGAATGCACTGGCTCTCCTCTCCTAAGACCCCGCGCAGCGGGGTTCTTTTTTTTGCGATGGCTAGATCTTGGTGCCGAGCCCCTGGGCCATGACGATCTCACGCGCGTTGTTGACGGTGAACGCCACGCGGTGGGTGACCGAATCGAGGATGCCTTCCGCCCCGGGATGTCCATTGCCGGAAGCTTTCACGCCGCCAAATGGAAGATGCACTTCCGCGCCGATCGAGGGCAGGTTGACGTAGCCAAGGCCGAAGTCGGCATGGTCGCGAACCCAGCGCCACTTGCGGTAGTCCTCGGTAATAACCGCCATAGCAAGGCCGTAGTCGGTGTCGTTGTAGACATCGACCGCCTCCTCCATGCCATCCACCCCAATAATAGCCAGGTGCGGGCTGAAAGCTTCCTCGCGCAGGCAGAACGTGTTCTTCTTGTAGTGCTCGAAGCGGTAAACGAAGGGGGAGACGAAGTTTCCGCACGCATAATCTCCGCCTGTGAGCACGCTTCCGTCGATCAACACCTCAGCGCCTTCTTCGCGAGCCTTCTGATTGTGAAACTGCCACTTTTCAACCGAGCCTTCCTCGATCAACGGCCCCATAAAGACGTCTTCGGCGAGACCGTTACCGACCTTGATCCGGTTGACCTTCTCGATATAGCGGCGTGTGAATTCCGGTTCGATCTTCCGGTCGACGATGACGCGGCTGGTTGAAACACAGCGTTGGCCGGACGTCTTAAATGCCCCCAGGACGCAGGCGTTGACCGCGAGATCCACGTCCGCGTCTTCGAGCACGATGGTCGCATTCTTGCCGCCCATTTCCGTCGCAACGAATTTGTAGGCATCTCCCGCCGCAACGGATTGGATGTACTTTCCAACAGCCCGCGAGCCCGTAAAGAGGATCGCCGCGACATCCTTATGCTTGACCAACGGATCACCAGCGTCCTCGCCGGTGCCGTGAATGAGATTGACGACGCCCGGGGGGATGCCCGCCTCATGGAACAGCTCCATCAGCTTGTGCCCAACGATTGGGGTTTGCTCGGCGGGCTTGAAGACTACGGTGTTGCCGGCGAGAATCGATGGGAGAATGACCCAGAGCGGAATGGCGGAAGGGAAATTCCAAGGCGTGATGCAGGCGATCACTCCCTTAGACTTGCGAAGGATGTACGCGTCCTTGGCGGCGACTTCGGACGAGATGGCGAACCCGATCGGCTCGCGGCCCTTGCCGGCAATGTATTGCGCCATGTGCAGCGCTTCGATGGCATCTGCCCGGCCCTCGTTGATGGGCTTGCCGCACTCACGAGTAACGAGTTGCGCAAGCTCGTCGATATCGCGCTTGAGGAGCTGTGCAAAGTTGTCGACCATTTCGGCGCGCTTGACCCAGCTCCAGTCCCGCCACGACTCATAGGCGTGCTTCGCCGCGGATACCGCGTCGTTAACGTCGCTGGCATCGCTCAGCGGGGCCGTCCCTATCGTTTCTTTGACGTTCGCCGGGTTAAGGCTCTCAAACTCCTGCTTGCCATTTCGCCACTCGCCGTTGATGTAGTTCTTTGCTTTTACTGCGGTCATTTTCTTCTCTTACTACGCAGAATTCTACCTACGGCGGTCGTCTGTAAGAAGGAGTGGGGCAAGGCCCGGATAGTGTGATGGCGGTATCCTGCTCAGGCTTGACCATGATGGTTTTCAGGCGGATTGCATTCTTATTTTTGGCGCTGGCTGTTGCTTCGTTTGGCTATGGGGCCTCGGTGAGAGCAAGCGGTCCGAGCGTTTACGTCAACGAGGTCGAGGTCATCCGTCTGAGTGGCGGAACTGCCGGGGATCGAGCGCAACATGTGGCGGCAGCCTTGGTGTCGGCGGGATCGGGCGCGGTGTCGATTGCGCCCGCTGAAGGCGGCTCCTTCCGTCTTTACGTCTCCACCGTGCCGGTTTTAACCGTGACCGCCGAAGATGGGAAGGCGCGGTCGTCGAACCCGAAAGCCATTGCCGCCGCATGGGCGGGCGCTCTGCAACGAGCCTTTGCCCTGCCGGGAGTTAAGTTTCCCATCGACGGGCAGAAGCTGCCGCTCGGCTCAACCCGCGCGTTTGCAATGGTGGGCAGCCAGGTCGCGGACGCTGTCGCGGTTTCAACCAACGACAAGGTGATCAAGGTGACGCGCAATGGGGCGTCGATCAATGTTCAGGCAGTCGGCGTCGGTCGCGCGAAAGTTCGCAGTTCGGCGGGCAATTCTAGCGCTACGCTCGATATCCAGGTGCAGCCGATGGCGGCGTACTTTCCCCAAACCGTGACGGCGACCGTCACCGGCGCCCCATCGAGCCCTGAAAATGTCGCGGGAGCGATCGAGGGCGCGGTGAATGCACAAGTAAGGGCGGTACCAGGCGCAACGGTAACCATCTCAAAGATTGTCGCGGGCACCGTCGCCACTGGTGAGAACCGCGCGTTTACGGTCCGTGTTCGCGTCTCCGGGCCCGAGGCCTATCCGAATGAGGGTCTGGTTCAGGTCGTGCTCAAGAACGCGCCCATCGGCTATCGCAGCGAAACGGAGCTGTGGTACTGCAACCATCCCGAGAACATCCGCAAACCGATGAACGTGTTCAGCGCTGCCTTGAAGGTTGGCGCGCCGGCCCGGATGCTGTATCACCACATCAACAAGGCGGGCACGACGCTCATCATGCACGTGGAAGCAGTGAATAATACGAACACCGTGGCGAGGGTGCTCATCATCCCAGGCGATGCTGAACCGAGCTCCAACCCGGTGCGAGCGGGCTTTGACGCGGGCGACCGATTTGTGACCAATTGGCAGAGCTACTCCGGCGAGGTGGTCGAGATTCCGCCGTACTCCATCCTTCCTATCTCCTTGCGACGCATGGGCAAGAACGAGACGGTTAGCGGGCTTTGTTATCTCCGACTGCTCGAAGGCGGGCCAGATCAGATCGTGGTGAGGACGCAGGCGGTGCTGCCCTCGTTCATGGCACCGAAATGGAAAGCGGCTCTGGCCAGTTCCACACCGTGGCGGGTCGCCGGTGTCAAGCCTGTCGGGGATCTTGCCGCTATCGCCGCTCCTGATACCGAGCACATTTATCCAAAGCCGTTCAAAGATGAGGAGGTCGCCTACACGGTCGGGGGTCCTTACAGCTTCGTGCGCATTGGCCAGTCGCCTATCGCGCGACAGGATAATCAGGGCGCGCTCGATGGCAACTTCGGCGTTATTTACACGATCAAGGCCAATCTCGAGAATCCCACGAACCTGCCTGCGGATGTCGAGGTCGTGTACGAAGCTAGCGCCGGATACGGCGGCGCGCTGTTCCTGATCGGGAAGAACATTCGGAAGACGCCGCTGCTTCGGGCGAAGGAAGAGACGCGGCTAAGCCTCATCCATCTCGAGCCGAACAGCAGTTTGCAGGTTAGAATCATGACCGTGCCGCTTTCGGGCTCAAGCTATCCGACGACAATCACTATCCGGCCCGCCCAGGCTGCAGTCAAGCTTGCAGCGAAGGGAGGCGCAAGGCAGAAGCGCTGATGGAGCCAAGTTTTCTTCAAATTGCCGAGCTATTTCAGGTTCCGATTACCGAGGAGCCGACCTTCGCGCCGTTTGAGCCGAGAAAGAGGAAGGGCCAGACCGCGCAGGAAAGCGACGAACTCGGCCGGGCGTTCCTAAGCGACGGAGATTGGACCAACGCAATCCGTCACTTCAAGGATGCCATCGCGCAACGCACTTCGGGCGATATTCAGTCTCATATTGAGCTGGCCGGAGCGCTCGAATACGCGGACCAGGCGCCCCAGGCGCTGCGGCAATACCAAATCGCGCTCAAGGCGCAGGCGGAGGCTGTCGAGCCCCACGTCGGTATGTCCGACGTGTACAAGCGTTACAGCCGGTATGAGGACAGCCTGCGAGAGCTGGACGAAGCCATCCGGCTCGAACCGAACAACGCGTTCTTCCGACTGAAACAGGCGGAGACGTACCGTGAGCTAGGCGAGCCGAAGAAGGCGCTGGCGGCGGCGCAGCGCGCCGTGGTGATTAAGCCTGACGAAGCGTTCTATCACTACTGGATTGGCGATCTGTTGATCAAGATGAAACGTTACGACGAGGCGCTGGACTCGTTAAGAGCGTCGATCGAGCTCTCCCCCGGTGATGATTTTCTTTATCTGCGTGCTGCCGTAGCCTTTTGGGGTGCGGGCAGGCATCCAGAAGCGATCAAATCCACCCGTCTTGCCAGCGACTTGGATCCCGAGAAACACCTCTACCACGGCCTCCTAGGCATCATGCTTCAGGAATCCGGCCTTCAGGACGAGGCTTTGTTGGAGAGCAACCGCGCCGGCAAAATGGATCGCTACGACCATGATTCTCTTGCCCGCCTGCTGGACGAGATGGGTATCGGGGCCTAGGACCGCGGCAATTCTTGGTAAGGTGGGGGGCATGAAGCGAGCCATTCTGGCGATCCTCTTTCTTGCTCTGGCTTGCGTTGCCTCAGCTCAGGGCGGCTTCCGCATCACCGACTTCGGCGTCCAGCTCAAGCTCGACAAGGATGGCACGCTGCACGTTCAAGAGACGATCGCGACGACCTTCGATGAGCAGCACCACGGCATCTTCCGGGATATCCCAATCCACTACGAAACGGGCAAGGGCGTCAGTCGAAGCCTCATCCTCGACAGCATCAGCGTCACTGACGAGCGAGGCAATTCGCGCGCAAGCAAGGTGACCCATGAGGGCCAGAACCTGCACATTCGCATCGGCAGCCCTGACTCATACGAGCCGGTCGGGTCGCCGGTCATTTACGTGATCTCGTACAAATCGTTCGGCCATATGAATTGGTTCGACGACGACCGAGCGTGGCAGCCCTATGCGGAGCTGTATTGGAACCTGACCGGAGACCAGTGGCCGGTTCCGATCGACAAGGTTCACTTCACGCTCGACTATCCCGAAGTCGGCACCAAGGACGTTCGCGCACGGCTATTTGTGGGTCCCTATGGCTCGAGGAACTTTCAAGAGGTCGACGGCGCGAAGAGCGCAGAAGATCAGAACCTGCAAACGAAGTTGAACCTGACGACCCATCTCCTGAATGGAGAGGTAGACCGCGAGCTTGGCGCTTACGAGGGGACCACGCTGGTGGTCGATCTGCCCTCCAAGACGATCGATAAGCCGACGTTTCTTCAGGCCGCCGGCCTCTTTCTCAAAGCGAACCTCGGGTTCACGTTGCCCATCTTCGCCCTGGTTGCCATGTTCACCTTCTGGGCGATGTTCGGCAAGGATCCCGGCAAGAAACCCATCGCAGTGCAGTTCGAGCCGCCGGACGGGATGACCGGCCCCGAAGTGGGCACGTTGCTCGACGAGCGGGTGGATCAGCGCGATCTCGCGGCCGGCGTCATCAGCCTGGCAGTCAAAGGTTATGTGGTCATTCACCCGGAAGAAACCGGGCTGGTGTTTAAGAAACGAACGGCGACCATCGAGATTAAGAAGGACACGCCGGGAGAGGAGCTAACCGACTTCGAGCGATCCCTTCTGACCCATTTGGCGGCCGGAGGGCCGATGGTCGACGACGTCGGTCTCCGCACCTACGTGGCCCCGCACCTGAGTGAACTCAAGTCGTCGCTGTACTCGACGATGGTCGCGCGCGGCTACTACATCGCTGATCCGGAGTCTGTGCGCACCATGTGGATGGTTGGCGGTGTCCTCGTCGCCGGCGGCCTTGCGGTCCTCACCCACTTCCTAAGCCCGACCAAGGAGATCGTCCCTTCTGTCGTCGGGGGAGTTCTTAGCGCGATCATCGTTATCGCATTCGCGATGCTGATGCCCAGGCGCACGTCTCAGGGTGCCGACGCGCAGCGCAAGGTCGCCGGTTTTCAGGAATTCATTCGTCGGGCACGTGGCAAGGAACTGGATTGGCAGAGCAAGAAGGATCCAAGCGCTCAGCTTTTCGAGGAATACCTCCCCCATGCGGTTGCGTTTGGGCTTACTCGTGAGTGGGCTCAGGCATTTGAAGGCATTGTGCTGGCCATGCCGAACTGGTACGCGGCACCCTACGGAACTCCCTTCTATCCAGGCTACTTCGCGAGCGACATGGTGACGATAACGGACGGCTTCGGCTCGGCCGCATCGACACCTCCACGCTCAAGCGGATCGAGCGGTGGATCCTCTGGCTTTGGCGGCGGCGGCTTCTCAGGCGGTGGCTTCGGCGGTGGCGGCGGCGGAAGCTGGTAGCCGCAAACTACTAAGCGCCCACAAGAAAAGCCCCGAGGTAATCCCCGGGGCTTTCTTACTAGATGGCCCGCGCTCTAGGCGCCGGTCCAGCGGCCCACTAGGGCCGCCATCCAGTTTTCCCGTGGTGCATTAAGCGCGCTGCTCTTCAGAATCTGAAGATTGGCCGATGCGCTCGAGGCTCCGCGGGTCGCCTTGATTGTCGCGAAGGTCGTTTCCTTCACAACCACCGTGTTGACCACGAAGGATCCACTCTTGCTTCCTGCCGGAATCGTGAGCGATATCGGGTTTGGAGAAGCGACCGTCTTGCTGCTGCTCATCGTCACGACAAGGCCGCCTGCAGGCGCCGGAGCGGCGATGCGAACCACGCCGCCGGTCGAAGTCCCTCCAACGATGGATGGGGAGCCTAGCTCGACCGATACAACCGTGTTCGGGTTGACGGTCAGTCGCTGCTCGATCTTCTTCGTTCCGCGCGATGCGGTGATAACCGTCGACAACGGCGAGGTTGTCGATTTGGCGGTGATGTTGAATGACACCCGGTCGAAGCCGTTGGGGACTGTGACGCTCGTCGGCAAGAATACCGCCGCCGAGTTGGAGTTGGCCAGGGCAACAGCCGCCCCACCTCCGGTCGCCTTACCATTCAGGAACACCGTTCCCGTCACGACCAAGCCTTCATAGGTCGTGTTCGTGCTGAGGTTGAACGCGATCAGCTCGATCGGGTTGATCTTCAGCGTCGTCGACTTCGACCCATTTAGCGTTGCCTTGATGTCAACGGTTTTCTGGATCGTCAGATTGGCCTGAGTTGAGAAGGTGAACGTGGCCGACGTCTCGCCGTTCATCACCGTTACGCTCGCAGGAAGCCCAACGACGAGGGGACTCGCGGGCGGCGCCGTACTCAGCGCGACAGACGTATTGCCGACTGCCTTGCCGATGAGCGTCACTTTGCCGGTGACAGTGTTTCCGCTAACGGCTGGGTTCGGCGTAAGCGTTAGCTCAGACACGTGCTGTGCCTGAACGAGCAACTTGCTCGTCTTGCCTTCGCCCAATCGTCGAGCCGTGATGGTGACAGAAGAGTCCACCGCCACTACAAGCGTCGTGATGTCGAATTCAGCCGACACCTTTCCGCCATCGAGGTCAGCCGGATCGGACGGGCCATCTACTGTGATGTTCGGAGGAACAGTAGCCGCGCCGGTATTCGAACTGAGGAGATCGACGAGCACGCCGCCAAAGGCAGCTCGGCCGGTCATCGTCACCTTCGCACGGACCGTATTGCCGGGACCGCCGACAATCCTGTCCGTCGACAGGGTGACCGACTGGACACGCGGCGACTTCACTTTCAGAGTAGCCACCTTCGTGCTTTCGTTGACGAACACCGAAATATCCGCCGTCGTATCGGTTGGCACCGGATGGGTTCGGACAATGAACGTGAAGATCGAGAGGCCAGCCGGAATGTGGACCGGATCGACTTCGGCGATCGTCGTGTCGCTGCTTTGGATATCCGCGTCGAGCCCGCCATCGGGCGATGGGCTGTCGAGCGTGATCGTGCCGGTGCTCGTGAAGCCACCGGTCACGGTCGCCGGATCGAGCTTGACTTTGATGACGCTGATTGGCTTCACCGTCAGTACGGCGCTCGCCGGAGCCGAACCGAAGTCGGCCGTGACGTTGATGGTTTGGGTGGTCGCCACGTTGAGCGTGTCGATCGTGAACGTCCCTTTCTGCTTGCCGGGATCGATGATGATGCTCGTGGGCATCGAAATCACGCCGTTAGAATCATCGTTGGTTAGATTGACGACTGCGCCATCGGGAGGAGCCGGATTAGCAAGGGTAACCGTGGCGGTAACCGGCTTGCCACCGATAATCGTATCGGGCACGAGCTTGAGATCGGAAACGGAGTTGTTACCGCTGATATCGAGCCGCCAAACGCCGCGACCGTAGGTTCCCGCATAGAGGAAGCCGTTCCGGGCGATTAGGACGTTTACATGAACATTCGGTAGGCCGAGGGGGTTCGTGGCATTATCCCAGCTGCTTCCACCGTCGAACGTGCGGAACACGCCAACGTCGGTGCCGACGTACCAAGTGTTCTCAGGATCGACCGGGTCCACCGCGATCGCGTTGATCGGCGTATCTGGCAAATTATTGCCGGCTATGCCGCTCACGTCGACCCATACGATATCCGTGCCGGTGTCAAAGCAACGCCACAGGTGCTGCGAACCGGTTCCCGAAACGCCGACGAGAACGTCGCTTGCATTGGTGTCGAAAGCCTTGATGGCTGTGACTGCGCGAACGGGAAGGGAAGTGTCGGTCGTGATGCCGAGATCGATCCGCTTCCACGTTCCGCCGCCATTTCTGGTCATCTGCAGACGGCCGTTGTCGGCACCTGCGTAAATGATGAGGCTGCTCGCCGGAGACATGCCCAACGTGAGTAGCTTGCGATTCTTGTCGCCGGTGAGGCGCAGTCCGCCGAGCTGGGTCGACCAGGTGCTGGTCGAATCGTCGTACTTCTGCAAGTACGTCGTACCCGCGTAGAAGATGTTGTCGTTGCCCGGGTCGAGAATGGTCGGTCCCATCCAGGCCGGCGAGTCGTTTGCTCCGGTCAGCAGGCTGATAAAGTTGTAGCCGAAGAACCAGGCGCTGGTTGTGCGGTTAAATTGAATCGATGGGTTGCTTTGGCCCCAGCCCATGATCTGATACGTCGTGTATTGCACGAGCGGATCGCTCTGCTTAATCAGCGTCGATCCGCCGTCGCCTCCGGTCACGTCGAGCCAGTTGTCCAGGTCGCCGAACGAATAGGGCGATCCGTTGTCCTGGGTTCCTCCGATAATGCCATTGGCGTCAAACGGATCGACGTCCATCTTGTAAAACTCGGTGATGCCCAGCGTCGCATTGAGGCTGCTCCAGCTTCCCGTGCCGTCTGGCGCCACGCCGACATCGTAGATGCCGCCGTCGTTGCAGGCGACAACATGCGACGGATCAGTCGGATCGACGATCATGTCGTGTTGGTCGGGGTGAGTGACGTTGCCGCCCGAATACACCTTGGTCCAGTTGGTCCAAGTGACGCCGCCGTCGTTGGACTGGAAGATGTCGGTGAGGCCGAGGTAGATAACGTCGTTGATCCCGTTCGTTGTGACGGTTAAATAGTTGTCGTACCAGCCTTGATTGTTCGCGCTTGCGCTAGCCAAGAACAGCGGAGCTGCATCCCAGCTCGTGCCGAAGGTAGTGCTCCGCCAAACCGCGCGGCCACCATTACTGTACACATACAGAACGTTCGGCGCTGTTTTCGAATTGGCTAAGTCAACGATGTCGCCACCGACACCGGCCGGAGGAGTGAGCGAGGCCCAGCTGCCACTTAGGGTCGCGGACGTGTAAATTGCACCCGTTCCGTCGGTCTTTACACCACCGGCGACGAAGCCCTGCCCGCCAACGATCACGTCGGTCCAATTAGCCGTTGCCGCCGTAGCGAGGGTGGCCGCCTGCCATGTCATCCCGCCATTTAGCGTGTAATAGATGCCGCCAGTGCCAAGTTGTCCTCGGCCGGTCACGCAGACGACCTGTTGCGTGTCCGCCGGATTAATCAGGATGCGCCGAACGGCCTGATCGCCGAAAACAGTGTTGCCCATCTGCTC